>JAIYAB010000468.1 GCA_027489275.1 Hyphomicrobiales bacterium | reverse complement strand
GTCGGAGATCTCGATGATCTCGTCGAGGCGGCTGATCGCCTGCGGCTTCTCGATCTTCGCCATCACCGAGGCCCGGCCGCGCGCCGTCTTGCGCACCTCGGCGACGTCCTCGGGCCGCTGCACGAAGGACAGCGCGACCCAGTCGATGCCGGCGTCCAGCGCCGCCTCGAGGTCCGAGCGGTCCTTCGGCGTCATGGCGGATACCGGGATCGTCGTGTCGGGCAGGCTCACGCCCTTGCGGTTGGAGATGCGCCCGCCGACCTCCACCACCGTCACCGCCCGCTTGGGCGCCGCCTCGGTCACGCGCAGGCGCAGCTTGCCGTCATCGATCAGGATGGTGTGACCCGGCTCCAGCGTGCGCAGGATCTCGGGATGCGGCAGGTGCACGCGCGTCTCGTCGCCGATTGACTTGCTGGAATCGAATACGAAGCTCTGGCCGTTGCGCAGCATCACGCCGCCCTCCGCGAACTCCCCGACGCGCAGCTTCGGACCCTGCAGGTCGACGAGGATGCCGATCGGCCGGCCCACCTCCTTCTCGACGTCGCGGATCATCAGCACACGCTCGCGCATCATGTCGTGCGAGGCGTGCGACATGTTGATCCGGAACACGTCCGCGCCGGCGCGGTAGAGCCGGGCGATCGCCTCGCGGTCGGCGGTGGCAGGACCCAGCGTGGCCAGGATCTTCACGCGGCGCATGCGTCTCATCGCGGAGGCTCCTCGGTCAGGGCGCGCGCGGCGTCGGGCGCGTGGAGTCGGTGAGCTGGATCGTCCAGTTCTTCTGTTCGCCGGTGTCGATCTCGAAGAAGCCGGTGCGGTCGAAGCCGCGGGCGAGGCAGTCCTCGACCCCGCGGATCGTGAATTCCTTGTCGCGGGTGCACATGAAGGTCTTGCCGCCCCACTCGCCGCCGCGGTCGTAGTCCTGCGCGAACACGTAGTAGAAGCGCGCCGCCAGCGGCCCCTTCAGCATCGTCTCGCACTCGTTTGGCTTGAGGTTCCACCAGCCCTCGGAGAGCCAGCCCTGGCCGTCCTTGTAGCCCATCGCCACGCCGACGCGGCTCTGCGTCATGTTGCACAGCCGCAGATCCGCGAAGGCCGGCGCGGGGAGGGCGCAACCGGCGGCGGTCAGGAGGGCGGCGAGCAGAAGTCGTCTGTCGGTCATGAAAACGCGGCGCATGAAATCAACGGGTCGTCAGCCGATCCGGGGTATCGGTTGTGCGGTGAGACGATCGGCGAAGTCAACCGACCAGCAGGACGCGCAGGTCGTTTACGTTCGTGCGTGTCGGGCCGGGCACGAGCAGGTCCCCGACCGCCTCGAAGAACCCGGTCGAGTCGTTGTCGGCGAGCCGCTCCGCCGCATCGACGCCCGCCGCCGCCGCGCGCGCCAGTGTCGTCTCGTCGACGATCGCGCCGGCCGGGTCGTCCGGATCGCCGCCGCCGCCGTCCGTCCCGTCCGTGTCGCCGGCGAGCGCGGCGATGCCCGGCGCGCCGCCCAGCGCCAGCGCCAGGGCGAGCGCGAACTCCTGGTTCGGCCCGCCGCGACCCTTGCCGCGGATCGTCACCGTCAGCTCGCCGCCCGACAGGATGGCCACGCGCCGGCCCGCCGCCGCCATCTCCAGCGCCATCGCCGCCTGCCGCGCCGCCACGTCGCGCGCCTCGCCCTCTAGGTCGGCGCCGAGGTCGACGACCTCGTATCCCTCCGCCCGAGCCAGCGCGACCGCCGCGTCGAGGCTGTCGCGCGGCCGCGCGACGATACGGAAGTCGGCCCTGGCGAAGATCGGGTCGCCGGGCTTCGGCGTCTCGTTCGCCGGATCGGCGAGCAGAGCGGCGGCGGCCGGCGGCAGGTCGATGCCGTACTTCGCGACGATCGCGCGGGCGTCCGCCGTCGTCGTCGGGTCCGGCACCGTCGGGCCGGAGGCGATGGTGGAGGGGTCGTCGCCGGGCACGTCCGAGACGGCCAGCGTGAGCAGCCGGGCCGGCGCGGCGACGCGCGCGAGCCGCCCGCCCTTGATGAGCGACAGGCGCTTGCGCAGCGTGTTGATCTCGCCGATCGAGGCGCCCGAGCGGAGCATGGCGCGGGTGATCGCCTGCTTCCCGGCAAGGTCGAGGCCGCCAGCGGGAGCGATCCAGTTGGCCGAGCCGCCGCCCGAGATCAGCACGAGGACGAGATCGTCCGCTCCGGCGCCCGCGGCGAGGTCGAGCGTGCGGCGCGTCGCGTCGATGCCGGCCTGCGTCGGCACCGGGTGCCCGGCCTCCACCATGCCGATCAGACGCGTCGGCTGCGCATAGCCGATGCGGGTCACGGCGAGCCCGGCCAGCCGGTCGGGCCCCAGCCCGTGCTCGTCCGCGTACCAGCGCACCGCCACGGCGGCCATGCTGCCGGCCGCCTTGCCGGCCGCCAGGATGATCACGCGGCCGGTCGGCCCCGGCGCGGGCAGGTACGGCGGCAGGCAGACGGAGGGATGGGCGCGCGCGACGGCGGCATCGTAGAGGGCCCGCAGGAGTTCGCGCTGCCGCATCCGATCCGCCATGAAACTCTCTCCCGTTCCCTCTCCGGCCGCGCGAGTCGTATGGCAATGCGCCCGCGCCGTCACTATGGTTCCGGCCGCGCTTTCGCGCGGAACCGGGACCGGAGCCGTGACACAACCCCCATTCGACCCGTCGGCGATGAGCCATCCCGCCGTCGCCTTCGTGCCCGGCGATCCGGCCTGCGGCCTCGTCATCCTGTGTGACCACGCGTCGAACGCGATCCCGCCCGAGTACGACCGCCTCGGTCTGCCCGAGGGCGAGCTGCGCCGCCACATCGCCTACGACATCGGCGCGCAGGCCGTGACGCGCGAGCTCGCGCGGCTCACCGGCGCCCCGGCCGTGATGAGCACCTTCTCGCGCCTCGTGATCGACCCGAACCGCGGCCCGGACGATCCCACCCTGGTGATGAAGCTCTCGGACGGCGCGGTCGTCCCCGGCAACGCCCGCGCCGACGCTGCCGAGGTGGAGCGCCGCATGGCGCGGTTCTACCGGCCCTACGACCGGGCCGTGGGTGAGGCGGTCGAGGCCGCGGTCGCCGCCGGCCGGCCGCCCTGCATCCTGTCGATCCACTCCTTCACGCCGTACTGGAAGGGCGTCGCGCGGCCCTGGCACGTCACCGTGCTGTGGGACGCCGACCCGCGCCTGCCGCTGCCGCTGCTGGCCGCGTTGGTCGCCCCCGGCGACGTGGTGGTCGGCGACAACGAGCCCTATGACGGCGCGCTGGCCGGCGACACGGTCAACCGCCACGCGACGCGGCGCGGCCTTGCCAACGCGCTCATCGAGGTGCGCCAGGATCTGATTGCGGACGAAGCGGGCGCGCTGGCCTGGGCCCGCCGCCTCGCGGACGCCTGGAGCGCCGTCAGGGACGATCCCGCCCTGGCCCGCGTCGAGCCGCACCCGTCCCGAACAACGCCGCGGCGCCGGTAGCGTCGTCTCCCGACCCGCCATCCCCGCGATCCACAGGCTGCTTCAGTGTGGCGGCTTCGCGGGCTTGACCCTCGCCGGGCTTTGCACGACACGGTGGCCCTCCCGTGTCCGACCGCTCGACGAGGCCGCATTCCATGGACAACTCCATCGCCGCTGACCAGCTCAAGGCCATCATCGAGCGGATCGAGCGCCTCGAGGAAGAGAAGAAGGCGCTCTCCGAGGACATCAAGGACGTCTACGGCGAGGCCAAAGGCAACGGCTTCGACACCAAGATCATCCGCAAGATCGTCGCGATCCGGAAGAAGGACCACGCCGAGCGCAAAGAGGAAGAGGCCATCATGGAGCTCTACCTCGAAGCGCTGGGAATGGCGTAGGGTCCAGACGTCCCATCCCGACCTCCTGCTTTCCCCGTCCCCCTCGATCCCCTCATCCTGAGGAGGCCGCGCAGCGGCCGTCTCGAAGGACGCAGGATGGCGGGGCTGCACGGTCGCGCAGTGGCACGATGGTGCGTCCTTCGAGACGCGGGCTTTGCCCGCTCCTCAGGATGAGGAGATTGGAGAAGAGACGGCGCTGCCAGCTGGTCTTTTTCGGCAACGCCCCGTCGAACGCTGCCAAACACTGCGTACCGACCTGACGGTCCAACCCCACCCATCCCCTCATCCTGAGGAGGCCG
>JAIYAB010000308.1 GCA_027489275.1 Hyphomicrobiales bacterium | reverse complement strand
CGCAAGGCCCTGGAGTATCTGCAGGTGCCGTACACGTCCGTCTATTACGGAAACACCTTCTCGCGCATACAGCGATAAGGCAGCCCCGGCTGGGGCAGGGAAGGCCGGCTACCTCCTTCACGGTGTGCCCGGCCCGACACCTCAGCGGTCCGCCAGCGGCGTCATCCGCAGACGATGTCCGCGGATGACGCCGCGCGGGGCGCGGTGAGGCCTACTTCTTGTCGATCAGGAGCGGCAGGCCCAGCGCCGAGGAGAACGGCGTCGGATTGTCGCTGAGCAGCTTGGCGCGCCCGGCAGGCTTGTCGGAGAGCAGAGGCATGCCCAGCATCTTCGAGAACGACCAGTCCTTGGCGACGGCCGGCATCATCGAACCGGAGAAGATCAGCGTGTCGCTGTCGAGAAGCACCGGCAGGTACTTGTTGTAGTGCTGCGGATTGGAGGGCTGCGATTCCACGTAGACCTCGCTGTAGTCCACGCCTGACTCGATCGGCCCGTGGGCGTCGAGGATGTCCTTCACGAAATAGCTCTGCCCGAAAGGCGCGCGAACCACCACGAGCGAACCGCCCTGGGCGAGGCGGGCTGCATAGGCCTTGGCCGCGCTGGGATAGACGCCCGCCAGCATGATCGCGTCCTCCGTCGCGCCGCCCTCGAAGCGGTCGACGAACTCCATCCGCATCTCTTCCTCGGCGAGCTGCGTGGTGGCCGCCGCAGCCGCTTCGGCCGTGGCGTAGTAGCGCGTGATGATCGTCGTCATGACCCCCTCCGGATCGTCGTTTCACGAAGGACCTGCCGCACCCTGAGCCCGGCTGCGGCGGTCCGATTCAAATCCTGCAGCCCCGGGGGGATGCGTCCCCGGACGAGTCCTTCCGGCGCTGCGACCGTAGATCCAGTCGGCCCGCTTCGCCACGGTCCCGGGCGAGGCGGCGCGGCCATTGCCGGTTGCCCGGCCGGGCCGATCAGGACGATGCGCGCCTCCCGTCCGGGAGGCGGGCGATGCCGCCTTGCAGCGGCGCCGCCTTCGCGATGGCGGTCACGGCATCCGATGGCCGGATGCCGAAGAGAGGCAGCATGGCCAGCAGGGTCGCGGCCAGCAGCGCGATCTCGATCGCGTACACGATGATGTAGGGGACAGCCGGCCCCGTTCCAGCGGCCAGCGGAGACATGAGCACGATATCGCGGACAACTCCGCCCAAGGCCATGCCCAGGCCGGCCGCCGTCGCCTGAACCGCGCCCCATGTGCCGAGCGCCAGTCCGGTCCGCTCGCGGGGCGCAAGCGTCATCGTGGCCGTCAGCGTGCCATGGGAGAACAAGCCGCCGCCGACGCCGACCAGGAACGTCCCGGCCACGAAGAGAAGCGCGGAGTGAAGCGGCGCCGCGGCAATGATGGCGAGAAACGCCGGGATCCCGGTCAGCACTCCCGCTGCCGCCATCCGGAACGGATCGAAGCCGCGCGCCAGCACCTTCGACGCAAAGACGAAGCCGATCAGTCCGCCCAGCGCCAGGGTGGCGGTGAGTTTGGTCGTGGACGCCACGTCGAAGGCGAGCACCTGGCCACCATAAGGCTCAAGGAGAACGTCCGACATGCCGAAGCCCATCGTCCCGAGGCCGATGGCCAGAAGGCGGAGGCGGGCGTTGCGGCCGGAGATGAACTCGTCCCAGGCGTCGCGGAACGTGGCCTCGTGTTCCGGGGCCGCCGCGCGCGACCGGTCTCGTGTCTCCTGCTTCCACATCGCCGTCACGTTGAGGACGACGGTCACCACGGCGGCGCCCTGGATCACCTGAATGAGCCGGCCGGGCGTGAAGTCGACGAGGGCATAGCCGAAGACGAGAGCGCTCACGATCATGCCGACCAGCAGCATGACGTACATCAGCCCGACGACCTTGGGCTGGTCCTGCGGAGGAGCCAGATCTGTCGCCAGCGCCAGCCCGACCGTCTGCACCATGTGCAGGCCCGCGCCGACCAGCAGGAACGCGATGCCGGCGCCGAGCTGGCCGATCCAGACCGGCAGGTGACCCGACTCGCCCTGCCCCGCCAGCACGAGCAGCGCGAAGGGCATGACGGCGAAGCCGCCGAACTGCAGCATCGTTCCGCGCCAGATGAACGGGACGCGGCGCCAGCCGAGCGCCGAGCGGTGCACGTCCGAGCGAAAGCCGATCAGCGCGCGGAAGGGAGCGAAGACGAGCGGAAGGGAAATCATCACGGCGACGAGCGAGGCAGGAACCTCCAGCTCGACGATCATGACCCGATTGAGCGTGCCGACCATCAGCACCAACGCCATTCCCACGGACACCTGGAACAGCGACAGGCGCAACAGGCGGCCGAGCGGCAGGTCCGGCGTGGCTACGTCGGCGAACGGCAGGAATCGCGGGCCAATGCTGACCAGCGTGCGGATGGCTGTCTGGCTGATTCGGCTCATGCGGCGCCCCACCTCCGGCGGTCCCCCACCGGTCTCACAGCCGGCCGCCGCTGCGCGGGGCCGTTTGGGGGGCGGCCGGAATGGAAATCCCGGCCGCCCGCCCCTGACGAGCGCGCTACTTCGCGCCGGGCAGCAGGGCTGCCGTCTGCGCGGGAGCGTCGAACGTGACGCGGGCCGTGCGGCCGTCCGGCAGCACGACGACGCCGGCGGCGTCGGTGCCCTGGAACATGACCACCGCGTTCGAGCCCGGGACGCCGCCCGGAACCTCGATGCTGGCAGCCTTGGCCTTCGGCTTCCCCTGGAGGAAGGCCGGAACCCAGGTCGTGTTGCGCAGGACCGCGAGGTGGACCGAGAAGGAGCCCACGGCGACTGCTGTCAGGAACAGCGGAACGCCGACGGTCGGCTTCACGACCAACCACATCTTTGCGTTATTCATGACCTATCTCCCTCAGCCGAGCCACGGTGAATAGAAATAGGCGAGAATATGCGCGAGCAACGCAAAGAAACCGAAAACCCGCGTGCCGTCGATGATGTGACGGTGCAGCTCTTCTGCTTCCCTCAGCGTCAACCCGGAAGGCCAAACCTTGTCCGGATCGTAGTTCATAGCTTGTTCTCCTTGAGAGGATATCAGCCAGTTTCCGTGCGAAACCCGCACGTCGGTTACGACCGGTTGCAAGATCTTGCGACCCCGCGAAACAACCCCCACTCGGTCGTCGCGACATAGTGTCACACAAATGGAACACCTACAACTGTACCGTCGCCTTTACACTCAGCAAAATGCCGCTCGCTTGTGCAGGGTGTTTCCTCCCGCGGAAGGGGATGAAGCGGCGATATACAACTCGCTTTTCAAGCCAGAGACCGACCAGCGAGGCTCCGCGGCAGCCAAATAAAAAGGGCCGCGCCTCGCCGGCACGGCCCAGTCATCGGGGAGGGAGGAGCGCGCGCGGGCGCCCCCGGGATTCGACCGGGCCGGAAGCCCGGCCGGAGCTTCAGTGCGAGCCCGTCACGCGGCAGAGCTTGCACACATTGGCGATCATCACCTCGTCGTGGCGCCCGTAGATCAGCAGGCCCTCCCGGCGCAGGTGGGAAAAGGCGCGGCTGACCGTCTCGAGCGTCAGGCCGAGGTAGTCGGCGATCTCCTGGCGCGTCAGCGGGACGCGGACGCTTGTCTGGTCCTTCGCGACCGGGCCGATGCAGCCCTGGCCGCCGCGGTCGGGCACCAGCCGCATCAGGAAGGTGGCGACGCGCTCGATGGCCGACTTGCGGCCGAGCAGGACGGCATGGTCGTGCAGCGCGCACATCTGCGCCTTCATGCACTCGGCGATCATCGCCTGCACGGCAGGCGAACCCTCCACCGTCGCGCGGTCGTAGGACACGATCTTGGCCGGCGTCAGCGTCTCGGCGCAGGTATCGTGCTGGCGCGTGGTGGTGAGCCCGAACACGTCGCCCGAGCCGAGCAGCTCGATGATCTGGCGCCGTCCGTCCGGCAGCAGCTTGGAGAGCATGACGGCGCCCTCGAGGATCACGTAGACGGCGCGGGCGTCGTCGCCCTCGTCGATCACCGTCGAGCGGGCATCGAAGTCGAGATGACGACCGGGCTTGCCGGCCGGCTCGCTGGCGCGGTCATGGCGGCAGATGCCGAGGGTCCAGCGCGCGTCGTGCTTGGGCGGCGTGCTGTCGAAATCGCGGTTGTCGTTGTGGAGCGGACGGGTGCTGCGGGCTTCGAGGGACATGGCTTGCATCCGGACGACGGACCGTCGGGCCCCGATTGGCCTTAGCCGGTCCGGGCGGGAGAACTCCCGGTTGATCAATACCTATTGAAGCCTCGTTGCATGCGCATCGGGCTTCGTGCGTAAGCACTGCTACGGACGCAAAAGCCAGACGGCAAAAGGGGTTGCGAAGCGCCGCGACGGACAACTTTCCGCTCGCGGCGCCGTGCCGCGCCGCCCCGTCAGACGATCTGCGAGATGAGTTCGCTGGAGAGCGGCTTGCGCAGGATCTCGACGCCGCTGATGCCGCGGATCTGCTTCTCGATCGCGGACTGGGATTGCGCGCTGATGGCGATCACGCGCGGCGGCTCCTTCAGCTCCTGCAGCCACCGGATGACACCCGCGCCGCTGATCCCCGGCAGGAGGAGGTCGACGATGATGGTGTCGTCGGGCTGCGGCGGATCCGCTTCGAAGAAGCTCTCGGCGTCGGGATACGTGTAGGCGACGAGGCCCATCCCCTGCAGGAACATGAGCAGCGAATCGCTCACTCCCGGATCGTCTTCGACGATGTGGACGGCCACGGTGTCACCTGATCACGGGCGTCCGCCCGAGACGGGCGGCGTCATGCCCTTTTGATGTTCATCAATACCATAGCGCACCGGGCCGAACTGAAACCATCAGTAGTGTCACTGAGGACACCCGGAAATCGCAATTCAGCCCCGCCCCCCCGTCGGAAGGCATGCCGGGATGCTAGCCGAAACGGCAGCGCTGCAAAGACCGTAGGATTGCGGAGACGGACGGGCGGCGGTGAAAACGGCTGGAGAATCAGTGGCGACGAGCGTCGGAGTAGACGATCCGGACCAGATCGGCGGTGTTGCGCGCGCCGAGCTTTTCCATGATCCGTGCACGATGGACCTCAATGGTGCGCGGGCTGATGCCGAGCTGGCGGCCCGCCTCCTTGTTGGAGGCGCCCAGCGCGATCCGCTCCAGCACCTCGCGCTCGCGCGGCGTGAGTTGTTGCTCACCCAGGAAGGCCCCGAGAATCAGGTCGCCGGACCGTTGGCCGCTGCGCTGGCGCGCGGCGATGGCCTCGCGGACGCGCTCGACGACCGTATCGGCGTCGAAGGGCTTCTCGATGAAATCGTGCGCGCCCTGCTTGATCGCCTCGACCGCCATCGGGATGTCGCCCTGGCCGGAGATCATGAAGACCGGCGCGGCAAAGTGCTGGCCGAGCTCGCTGAGAATGTCGAGGCCCGAGCGGCCGGGCATGTGAACGTCGAGGATCACGCAGGTCGGCATCCGCAGCTTGGCGGCCGCCAGGAAGGATATCCCGTCCGGAAAGGCCGAAACCCGATATCCCTCGAGCTCGAAGACGAGCCGCAGCGCGTCGCGCACGGCGGAATCGTCGTCAACGATGAAGATTTCGCCGTCGGTGGCGATCGCGCCGCTCATGCATCCACTCCGCTCGCCGAGGACGGCGGTGTCGCCGCCGGCATCGTGTCCACGTCGTCACCTTCGTCCGCTTCGGGAACCGCTATCATCGGCAGGCGAAGCTCGAATCGGGCGCCACGCCCGTTTCCGCCTGGATCGACCGTGAGGTCGCCAGCATGGTTCTGGGCTATCGCGCGCGAAATGGAAAGCCCCAGGCCCATTCCGCTCCGTTTCGAGGACGAGAACGCCTTGAACAGCGTCGGCACGATGCCCGGCGGCAGGCCGGGGCCGTTGTCCTCGACGGCCACGACGAAGCTGTCGCCCTGTCGCGACGTCGACACACGGACGATTCCGTCCTGCCGGTCGCGCAACGCCTCGAAGGCGTTGCGGAGCAGGTTGACCACGATCTGCTGGATCTGGATGGGATCGACCACGGCCGGCGGCAGCGCCGCGGCGAAGCTGCGATCCATGCGGGCATTCGTGCGAAGCCCCAGAAGGGTCAGCTCGACCGCCTCCTCCACGACGGCGTTCAGATCCACGGCGCGGCGCTGCGGGTCGCGCTTCTCGACGAACTGGCGCATGCGGCTGATGATGCCGCCCGCCCGCTCGGCCTCATGAACGGCCTTCTCCAGCACCTGGCGGAACACGTCGGGCGCCGCCGGCACGCCGTTGGGGCTGCGGGCGAGGCTGCGGCTCGCGGCCTGCAGGTAGAGCATGATCGCGGTGAGCGGCTGGTTCAGCTCGTGCGCCAGCGCCGCGCCCATCTCGTCCATCGCCGAGACGCGGGCCATGTGGACGAGGTCGGCCTGCAGTTCATTGACGCGCCGCTCCTGCTCCTTGCGGGGCCTGAGGTCGCGGATGATGCCGATGAACTGGCGCCCCTCGGGCGTTTCCGTCTCTCCGACCGAGAGTTCGACCGGGAATTCCGTCCCGTCGCGGTGGCGCGCCCGCACCTCACGGCCGATGCCGATGATCTTGCGGTGGCCGGTCGTCATGTAGTTGGTCATGTAGCCGTCATGAGCGCCGGCGTAATCGGCCGGCATGATCATCCGGATGTTCCGACCCAGCGTTTCCTGCGGGGAGTAACCGAACAGCTTTTCGCAGGCCCGGTTGTAGACGAGGATTTGCGCCTTCTCGTTGATGACGAGAATGGCATCGACGGCCGTGTCCAGCACACTTTCGAGGCGCGCCGCGGAAACCGACGACGACGCGCTTGCGTGCTGCTCTGCCTCGCCCATGCCCGGCCCCGAACTCCCCCTCGCGAACCTTGCCGCCACCATGGGCGCAACGCAAGGTCAGTCCAAGGAGAATTACGTATGGCGTCGGCAATCGGTCAAGCTGAAGCGAGGCTTTTGTCGGATCAGGAACCGAGCACCCGCACCAGCCGCCGCGCCGCCTCGGCGACGTCTGCCGCATTGCGGGCGAAGCACAGTCGCAAGTAGCGCTCGGCCCCTGCACCGAAGGCCGTTCCCGGCGCGAGGCCGACATTGGCCTCGTCCACCAGCCGAAGGGCGAGCCTGCGCGTGTCGGTCTCATCCTCCACCGAGAAGAACAGGTAGAACGCACCGTCGGGACGCGCAAAGCGGACGCGCGGGCTGCGCGACAGCCCGTCGCAGGCTGCGGCGCGGCTTGCGCGGGCGCCCGCGATCTGGCCGGCGACGAACGCCTCGCCCTCGTCGAGCGCCGCGATCGCACCGCGCTGGAGGAAGGCGGGAACGCCCGAGCATGAGTACTGCATCAGGTTTTCGACCGTCTGGCCCAGCGACGGGTCGCACTCCAGCCAGCCGATGCGCCAGCCGGTCATGGCCCAGTTCTTGGAGAAGGTCTGGACGAAGAGGATCCGGTCCTCCGGCGTCATGACGTCGTGGAAGGACGGCGCGCGCGCCTCGCTCCCGTAGACGAAGCGGCCGTAGATCTCGTCCGCGATGATCCAGAGCCCGTTCCGGCGGGCCAGGGCGAGGATCGCCGCCAGCTCGGCGAGGGTCGCTGTCCAGCCCGTCGGATTGGCGGGCGAATTGACGACGATGGCGCGCGTGCGCGGCGTGACTGCCGCCTCGAACCTGTCGAGGTCGAGGAACCACCCCCCGCCACCACGGGATGGATCGAGAACCATCGGCACCTCGACCGGCACGGCGCCGCCGACGGTCAGCGCGCCGATGAAGTTGGGCCACGACGGTGAGTGAACGAGCACCTCGTCGCCGGGTCCGGCGGCGATGCGCACCGCGGTCTGCAGGGCGTGCATGCCCCCGACGGTGACGAAGAAGCGCTCCGGATCGAACGTCCCGCCGTAGACGCGCCCCATGTAGCGCGCGATCGCATCACGCAGCTCCGGCAGCCCGCGCTGCCACGTGTAGAATGTCTCGCCCGCCGCCAGGGCACGGGCCGCCGCATCGGCGATGAAGGGCGGCGTGGGCAGTTCGCCCTCTCCCGCCCACATCGGGATCAGCCCCTGCCGGCCCCGGCCGTAGTTGAATACCTCGACGATACCGCTGACCGGCGCGGCCAGCGCTTCGGGCCGTGCGGCGGCGAGATGAGGGCCCGGTTCGGCAGAGATGGTGGAGGCGATATCGGTCATGGGCATCGATAGACGTCACGGAAGGGCAACCAGCCGCTCTCATGTCATGCCCGGCGGCCGCCGTCCCGTGAATATTCGTGATGACGCTCATCACGAATTCAGCCAACCCGGCTCGCGCTGGGCTGGCCGTCCTCGTTCCCGCAGTTGCGTCAGGCGCGCTTGGCGAGCAGGTCCCGGATCTCGGTCAGCAGAATCTCTTCCTTCGTCGGCTCCGGCGGCGCGGCCGGAGCGGCGGCCTCCTTGCGGCGGAGCTGGTTGATGGCCTTGACGACGATGAACAGCACCCAGGCGATGATCATGAAGCTGACGACAGTGGTCAGGAAGTTGCCGTAGCCCAGCACGGCGCCGCCCTTCTTGGCCTCCTCGTACGCCATACCCGTCTTCACCGCGCTCGAGAGCGGGATGTAGTAGTTCGAAAAATCGAGCCCGCCGGTGATGGCGCCGATGATCGGCATGATGAGGTCGCCCACGACCGACTCGACGATCTTGCCGAAGGACGCGCCGATGATCACGCCGATGGCGAGATCCACGACGTTGCCCTTCATGGCAAAGTCCTTGAACTCCTGAACAATGGACATGTGATCCCCCTCCTCGAAACCCGTAGCCGTCCGTCCCAGACCGCTTCAACTGCCAGTCGTGATGGAGAGGCGACGAATGTCAAGGCGAACCGCCGGCTGCGTCAGTGCTTTGCAGTGGCTTTCACACCGGCAGCAGGGCCTATAGATTGCGGTCGCGGGCGCGTGCCGGGGGGATGGCCGCATGTTGGCGAGTTGGTCGGTCGTCCTGGCCGCCTTGATCTACCTGAGCGCGCTGTTCGCGGTCGCCCACTATGGCGACACGGCCGGACGCCGGTGGATGGCGGGCCCCGGCCGGCCCACGATCTACGCGCTGGCGCTCGGCGTCTATTGCACGTCCTGGACGTTCTTCGGCTCGGTCGGCCTGGCGTCACGGTCGGGGCTCGACTTCCTCGCCATCTACATCGGGCCGATCCTGGTGATCACGCTCGGCCACCGCCTCGTGCGGCGCGTCGTCAGCCTCGCCAAGTCGCAGAACATCACCTCGATCGCCGACTTCGTCGCCTCGCGCTACGGCAAGAGCGAGCGCGTTGCGGCGCTCGTGAGCCTGATCGCGGTGATCGGCTCGGTGCCCTACATCGCCTTGCAGCTCAAGGCGATTGCCGGGTCTCTCACCGCGTTCATCGACTTCGTCGAGCCCGGCACCGTCGCCAGGACCGTGCCGATCTTCGGCGACCTCGCGCTGATCGTGGCGCTGATCCTGGCCGGATTCGCCACCGCCTTCGGCACCCGCCACGTCGACGCGACCGAGCACCAGGACGGTCTCATCCTCGCCATCGCGATGGAATCTCTCGTCAAGCTCGTCGCCTTCATCGCGGTGGGCGTCTTCGTGACCTACGTGATGTTCAACGGGGTCGGCGACCTGTTCGCCAAGGTGGCGGCACGGCCGGACATCGAGCCGATCGGCGAGCGGGGCTCGGGCATCCTCTCCTTCCTCGTGACGACAATGCTCTCGGGCATGATCATCCTGCTGCTGCCGCGGCAGTTCCACGTCACGGTCGTCGAAAACCGCGACGAGGAGGACACCAAGCGCGCGGCCTGGATGTTCCCGCTCTACCTCGTGCTCATCAACGTCTTCGTGGTGCCGCTGTCGCTGGCGGGGGACCTGCTGCTGGCGCCGGGCGCCGACCGCGACATGACCGTGCTGGCCCTGCCGATGCAGTACGGCGCGGAGATGCTCGCGCTCTTCGTGTTCATCGGCGGCCTGTCGGCGGCCACCGCGATGGTGATCATGGAATCGGTCGCGCTCGCCATCATGGTGTCGAACGACCTCGTGATACCCCTGATGCTGCGGCGCCGCGCGCTCGCCGGGCGTGCGCCTTCGGGCGACATGGGCGGACTGATCCTCGCGGTACGGCGCGTGGCGATCGTGCTGCTGATGCTGTTCGCCTATGCCTATTTCAAGAACCTCGGCGAAGCCGCGCTGGCCTCGATCGGCCTCATCTCGTTCGCGGCGATCGCGCAGATCGCGCCGGCCTTCTTCGGCGGCCTGTTCTGGCGGCGCGGCAATGCGCTGGGCGCGACGGCGGGCCTCGCCGCCGGCCTGTTCGTGTGGGCGGTGATGCTGTTCATTCCCTCCATGGCGGATGCGCAGACCGTCGAGAACGCGGTCGGCGCGCTCGGCTCGGGCTGGCTGGGCTCCGTGCTGCCGAGCGGCGAGTTCAAGCTCGGCGTCAGCGAGATCACGCGCGGGGCGCTGTGGAGCCTGATCGTCAACACCACCTTTTACGTCGCCTTCTCCCTGGTGCGTCCGGCGACGCCCATCGAGCGGCTGCAGGCGAGCGCCTTCGTGTCGCCGGACATGCCGGCGATGGCGCAGACCTTCCGCCTCTGGCGCACCTCGGTCACCGTCGAGGAACTGCGCACGACGGTGGCCCGCTATCTCGGACAGGAGCAGACGCAGGCATCCTTCGACGCCTTCGCGCGCAGCCGCGGCATCCGGCTCGAGCCGGCGCGCGACGCCGACATTCACCTGCTGCGCTACGCCGAACACCTGCTCGCCTCGGCCATCGGCGCGTCCT
>JAIYAB010000240.1 GCA_027489275.1 Hyphomicrobiales bacterium | reverse complement strand
GGTTGATGGACACGGCCGGCTGGGTCACCCGACCGGTGATGCGGAAATTCACCGCGAAAAGGCCCTCGTTCTGGCCGCCGCCCAGCAAGGTGCCGACGATGGGAACGCGGTTGAGCGCGTTGTTGATGCCGTAGGCCGGCACGAAGGTGCCGCTCAGGTCCACCCGGTCGCGGTTGAAGTCCAGCGTGCCCTCGAGCGTCCCGCCGACGGCGGCGCCCCACATGGTCCCGTCGCGGATGTCGAGCCGCCCGCCGCCGATGTTGAACCCGGCGCGCAGCTTGGTGAAGGCCACGCCGTTGCCCTTCTCGGGGTCGCCCGGCGCGACCCGGGCCAGCGCCGGTTCGTTGGCGAGGGTGAAACTGTTGGCGATGATCTCGCCCGTCATCTGCGGCGGCGAGCCGTAGAGTTGCAGGATCAGCGTGCCGCCGATCATGCGGCGGTAGATCTCGAAGAACCTCAGGAACGACCCCGCGTCGCCGCTCTCGATCACGAAGCCCGGCGCGCCGCCCTCCGCCCGCACCGGCTGCGCCGACACCGGCGAGTTGCCGAACCGCCCCGCCATGCGCAGGTCGCGGATTTCGCCGCCCTTGATGGCGAGCTTGAGGTCGACCGCCGAGAGCTTCTCGTTGTTCTCGCCGACGATGGTCTGCGCCTTCAGGTCGAGCTCCATGTCGCCGGGGCTGCCGATCTGCGAGCCGCCGGGCGCCATGGCCGCGCGCAACAGCGGCCGCGCGTCGATCTGGGTCGCGCGCACGACCTGCTTCAGCACCCCGCCCTGGCGCTCGGCGTCGATCCTGATGTCGTCGCCAGGCGAGAGGCGGAGCGAGCTCAGCCGAGCCGATTGCAGCATCCCGTCCGCGCCGAGCCGCACTGTCCCCTTGACCTGCACGCCGCCGGCGGCGTCGAGGACGAGATCGTCCAGCGTCGTCTGCTCGGCGTCCTGCTCGAGGCGGAAGCCGAGCCTTGCGGGCCGCCCTGCGGGCTTGGTCCAACCCGGGATCACGTCGCTGATCGCCGCCTTGGCGAGGTCGGCCTCGACCTTCGTGACCGGCTTCGGCCCCGACGCGTCTGCGACGCTGACGCGCACGTCGATGGGCCCTGTGATCTGTCCGGGCAGCTTCAGCCCGCGCCGGGCGCGCCCGGCATCGTCCAGCGTCAGCGTCGCGGTCGCGTCGGTCGCGCCGCCGGCCGTCGCCTGACGCAACTCGAACGTGGCGGGCGAACCGGAGAGCCGCCCCTCCCCCTTCACCTGCAGCCCGCCCTTGCCCTGGCTGAAGGTGAACGCGCCCCCCTCGAGCTTCTCGCGACCGAGCAGGCCGTCCGCCGTGATTCCCGTCGCCTGGCCGGTGAGTTGGACGACGACGTCGCTCGGCTTGGGAACCGGCAGCAGCGGAAGCCGGATCTGCACCCTCGCGTCCACCTGTCCGCGGACCCCCGACACATCCGTCGGGAGCGACGAGAAGGGGCGGATGGCCGGCGCGCGCAGCGCCTCGAACGCCGTCTCGGCGCTGCCCGCCACCGCGGACTCGATCTGCAGCACCGGCGGCTTGGCCGCCGTGTCGTCCACGGTGACGACCACGTTGGACAGCGCGATGCCGCGCCCGGCAGCGCCGATCGTGCCGCGCGACGCGTTCACACGCGCCGTCCGGCCCGTCACCGTCGCCTGCGCCGTGATGTCCTCGATCAGCGGCATGCCCTTGCCCGGCCGCATCGAGCCGCCGACGACGCGAACGTCGAGGCGGACCGCCTCGTCGGGCAGCGGCCGTTCGGCGAACGCGTCCGCGATGCCCGCCGGGGTCAGGCTGCTGGCCAGGCTGAACGCCTCGACCGTCCCGCCCTGCACCGATTCGATGAGCCACGTCCGCACGTCGGAGGCGATGATCGAGGGCCAGAACGCCAGGACGTTGCGCACAGGCATCCGCCCCGCCGTCAGCCCCAGCCGAAGCCCGTCCACGTCGCCGACGCGACCGAGCACGGCGGTCATGGCGAGCGCGACCTCGGGACCCGCGACCTCGAACGTGTCGACCTGGACGCCCGTCATCCCGATCGGCAGCCGCGCGCGGAGCGTCAGGCGGTCGATCTGGACCGGCTTGTCCTGCGGCCCGTCGCCGGCCAGCGCCGAGCCGTCGCTGGCGAGATCGACCGTCCAGAACGCGCCGTCCACCTGCGGCACGCCGACCCGCCCCCGCAGCCGCCACTGCGTGTCGCCGGCCGCCAGCTGGAGCGAGGTCACGGTCACCGCATGGGCGGCGGCATCCCAGCCGAACTCCCCCTGCATCGAGTCGACGAACACCGGCTCGGCATCCGGGTGCTCGAACATGACGATGGCCGAGCCGCCGGTGATCCGCCCCGTAAGCGCCGTGATGGCGTTGTCCGGCGCGAGCGACAGCGCGAAATCGCCGTTGATCGGCATGTCCGTCGTCGCCGGGACCGTACCGGGGTCCGAAAAGCCGATGAACTCGGCGACCGAGACGTTGCGCACGTCCACCCGCAGCTCGCGCCGCTCGCCGGGCCTGCCCGCCACGTCCGCCTGGAACGACCAGGAGCCAACCGGCCCTCGCGCAGACACGCGAAGGCGGGTTTCCTCCGCGTTCGGGCGGGAGAACTGCAGAGACAGCCGGTCATAGGTCACGGTGCGCCCGCGCCGCAGGTCGTTCACCCGCAGCCGCCCGTCCCGGATGCCCGCCCGCTCCAGCACCGCGAGCGGCCCGGCTCGCGTCAACAGCGGATCAAGC
Source organism: Hyphomicrobiales bacterium (assembly GCA_027489275.1). Taxonomy (GTDB): domain Bacteria; phylum Pseudomonadota; class Alphaproteobacteria; order Rhizobiales; family Beijerinckiaceae; genus Alsobacter. Next base: position 3,588 of record JAIYAB010000240.1, on the reverse strand, counting down.
AGCGCTGCGGGCCCGAACGCGCTGCCGGGCGCTGGCGCGGGCTCGGCCGGAGCGGCCGGCGCGGAGGTGCGCGGCTCGTCCTCGCCCGTGGCCGAGACGGACACGACCCCGTCGGGCGCGATGGTGAGGGCGACCGCGGGTCCGACAAAGGAGATATCGCGCGGCATGAACTGGCCGAAGGCGAGGCCCGCCGGGTCGAACGAGATGTCGGCCTGCGGAGCGGCGACGACGAGGTTGCCCTGCGCGTCGCGCACGGTGACCCCGGTCACCGACAGCCGCGGCCCCTCCTGCGGCCATTCGATCTGCGAATGGCGGATCTGGACGTCGAAGCCCTCGCCGAACCGCGCTTCCAGGGCCTGGGCGACGCGGTCCGTGAGGGCATCCGCCGAAACCGGCCCCGACTGCAGTCGCCACAGCAGGGCGCCGATGATCGACGCCACCAGCAGGAGGGCGAGCGCAAGAACGCGCAACACGCGAACCGCGGCGCTCCTGCGCTTCTGGCGCCGCGGCCGGCGTGTCGGACGCAGGCGGATCCGGCCCGCGCGCACGCGGTCCGCCGGGGCCTCCGCGGAGACCTCGTCCTGCTCCGTCCGATCGATCGTCAACCGCCCTGCTCGCCTTCGAAACCCGCTCTGCGGCGCCGTCGCATCGCGGGGCTGGTCGCCCGCACCCTCGCCTGCGATCCGCCGCGCCGCACCGTCCGTAAACTAAGGGTCACGGCGATTCGACGAAAGGAAGGCAGAATGTCCGGCTCACTTGCCATCGGCGCGAAAGCGCCCGATTTCACGCTCCCCGCCGACGGGGGTTCCACGGTTTCGCTGTCGTCGCTGAAGGGCAAGAAGGTCGTTCTGTACTTCTACCCCAAGGACGACACCTCCGGATGCACGAAGGAAGCGATGGAGTTCAACGCGCTCAAGGCCGAGTTCGAGAAGGCCAACGCCGCCATCGTCGGCGTGTCGGCCGACAGCGTCGCCAGCCACGACAAGTTCAAGAAGAAGTACGATCTCGGCTTCACGCTCGGCTCCGACGAGTCGAAGTCGATGCTCGAAGCCTATGGCGTGTGGGTCGAGAAAAGCATGTACGGCAAGAAGTACATGGGCATCGAGCGCACCACCGTGCTCATCGACGCCGCTGGCAAGATCGCCAGGATCTGGCCGAAGGTGAAGGTTCCGGACCACGCCGCCGAGGTCCTGGAGGCGGCAAAGGTTCTGTGACGGCCGCGGCGCCCTTCCCGGCGACTTTCCCGGCGCTCTGCCGCCTCTGCGATACACGCGCCCGGACGAACGCGCCCGGGCCTCGGCCAACCGCCGCAGCAACCAGAGCGCGTATATCTTCCTTTTCCGATTGATTAACCCTAACGCGCTTTAATGCCCACGTGATGGTTGTGCCATCCTTCGCGGGGCGTTGGCCGATGTCTTCAGTACCAGGGAATGCGCCACAGTCGCGCAAGCGCCCGATCACACTCGTCTACGAACGCGGCGGCCGGACCCGGACGGTCCGGCTCGACACGAAGGTCGCGCTCGCCGTGGGCATAGCCCTCGTCGTGCTGGGCACGTGGTACCTCGTCGCGACCATCTACCTCGTCTTCCGCGACGACCTGCTCTCCAGCCTCGTATCCCGCCACACGCAGGTCCAGTACGCCTACGAGGACCGCATCGCGTCTCTGCGCACCTCGATCGACCGCCTGACGAGCCGCCAGCTCATCGACCAGGACGGCGTCGAGGGGAAGGTCCAGGAGCTGATGTCCCGGCAGGCCCAGCTCGAGACGCGGCAGGCGATGGTCGCCGCACTGGCCAGCCACGCCGAGTCGATGCCGCGCATGGCGACCACGGGCGCCCCCTCCCCCGCGCCAATCGCGGCCGGCCGTCCGGCCGCCACGCCGCCGGCCCTCGGCGGGCCCATCGCCGGCCCGGACCTTCCGCCCGGCGCATCCGCTTTCGCCCCGGTTGCCAAGCCGCAGCCCGTGTCAGAGTTCGGGCCGCTGCGCGGCAGCGGCGCCGCCGCAGCGCCCCCGGCCCGGTCCGGCACGCCGCCGCAGCCCCGGCCCGCCGGGGCCGCCCCGTCGGTGTCGGGAGAACCCGGTCCTGCCGATGGCGAGGGCCAGCCGCACCGCCAGCGCCAGGGCGCGCTGCCCGCGCTCGGGCCGCAGGCGCCCGTCGCCGCGCGCCTGCTGCGCATGGCCGCCGCGCAGAGCATCGCCGAGAACCGGCAACTCGCCACGCTCGACGCCTACGCTCACCGCTTCCGTACGGCGAGCAGCCGCCTGCAGGGCGTCCTCGTCGAGGTCGGGCTCGACACCGGGCGATTCTCGGCGCTGCCCGGCGCCGTATCCACGGCGAACCAGGGCGGTCCCTTCGTCCCCGTCAAGGTGGATCCCACCGCCGGCCCCTTCGAGTCCTCGGTCGACCGCGTCCAGCGCAGCATGGTCGAGACGGACAGGCTGCAGCGCATCGTCGACACCCTGCCGCTGCGCCGTCCCCTGCCGGGCGACAGCGAGACGACCTCCCATTTCGGCTACCGCGCCGATCCCTTCACCCGCGGCATGGCGATGCACACGGGCATCGATTTCCGCGACGACTACGGCGCGCCCGTCCGCGCCACAGCGGCCGGCGTCGTCGTCACGGCCGAGTATTCCGGCGGCTACGGCAACATGGTCGAGGTGGACCACGGCAACGGCCTGACCACCCGCTACGCCCACCTGTCGCAGATCCTCGTCGCCGAAGGCCAGAAGATCGCCGCCGGCGGCGTCGTCGGCCGCCTCGGCTCGACCGGCCGCTCGACCGGCCCGCATCTGCACTATGAAACCCGCGTCGACGGCGACCCCGTCGATCCCATGCGCTACCTCCGCGCCGCCACCCGCCTCGGGCGCAGCTGAGCGGCCGGCGGTCAGCCAGCAGCGGCCATTCCAGCCTTCACTCCTGCAATCAGCTCATTCTGAGAAGCGGGCGCGGTTCGCGCATCGGCCGCACCATCGTGCGTCCTTCGAGACGGCCGCTGCGCGGCCTCCTCAGGATGAGGAGATGGTGGGGTTGGAGAGATTGCGGCGCGGATGGCGTTGCAGCTTCAGGCCCCGATGAAACATCGCAATCCCATTGCAACGGCCCTCATCCTGAGGAGCGGGCGAGGCCCGCGTCTCGAAGGACGCAGCATGCTGGAAAGGCTCCATCGTGCGGCCGCACCATCGTTGGTCTTCGAGACGGCCGTCGGGCGGCCTCCTCAGGACGAGGAGAGCGAGGGTGCTGGAAGACGACGGTCAGTCGACGTCTTCCACCTCGACGGTGGTGCCGTAGACCCGCTGGGCGAGCGCGGATTCCATGAAGGGATCGAGGTCGCCGTCAAGGACGTCGCCGGGGCTGGTCGAGGTGACGCCGGTGCGCAGGTCCTTCACGAGCTGGTAGGGCTGCAGCACGTAGGAGCGGATCTGGTGGCCCCAGCCGATCTCGGTCTTCGAGGCGGCCTCGGCGCTGGCTTTCTCCTCACGGATCTTCAGCTCGCGCTCGTACAACCTCGCGCGCAGCATGTCCCACGCCTTGGCGCGGTTCTTGTGCTGGGAGCGCTCCTGCTGGCAGGCGACGACGATCCCGGTGG
>JAIYAB010000066.1 GCA_027489275.1 Hyphomicrobiales bacterium | reverse complement strand
GCAGGACGCCGGCACGCCGGTGCGCATCGTCGAGACGGTGGTGGCCGTCAACGACCAGCGCAAGCGCGCCATGGCCCGCAAGGTCGTCGCTGCCTGCGGCGGCAGCGTGCGCGGCAAGACGATCGCGGTGCTGGGCCTGACCTTCAAGCCCAACACCGACGACATGCGCGAGGCGCCCTCGCTGTCGATCATCACCGCCCTGCAGGACCAGGGCGCGGTGATCCGCGCCTACGATCCGGAGGGCATGCAGGCCGCCCGGAGCCTGCTGACCGACGTCGACTACGCGGCCAACGCCTATGCCTGCGTCGAGGGCGCGGACGCGCTGGTCATCGTCACCGAATGGGACGCCTTCCGCGCTCTCGACCTCGGCCGCGTCCACGCCCTGCTGCGCAGCCCCATCGTCGTCGATCTGCGCAACATCTACCGCCCCGAGGACATGCGCCGCCGCGGCTTCACCTATGTCGGGGTGGGGCGGGCGTAGACCGGGACGCCTCCGACCCCCGAAGCGCTCACCGCCATCCTGCGTCCTTCGAGACGGCCGCTGCGCGGCCTCCTCAGGATGAGGGGATGGAGGGGGGGGTGGAAGGGCGTCGGAGACAAGCAAGCAGGGCCGCATCTGAACAAGACCGCGCTACCGGATCAACACCACAAATGTCCTCATCCTGAGGAGCTGGCGCAGCGAGCGTCCCGAAGGACGCACCATGGGGCAGCGCGAAGCGGGCCAAAGTCCGACGAGGCGATGGCGATCGATCGGGTTCCGGCTCTAGAATGGGGCCACGGAGAGCGAGGCGCCATGCAACCCATCGACTACGAGGCAGAGTACAACAACCGCGCCCGCGCGCCCGAGCATCCCGGCCTGATCGAGGGCTGGCAGCGCGATGCGGCGGCGTGGCGCGCGGCGGCCGAGGGGGACTGGGCCGTGCCCTATGGCGAGGGGCCACGCATGACGCTGGATGTCGTCGGCGACGGGACGGGTCCCGTCGTGATGTTCGTCCATGGCGGCTACTGGATGGCGCTGGACCGCTCGTTCTTCACCCACATGGCGCGCGGCCTCAACGCGCGCGGCATCACCGTGGTGATTCCGAGCTACGACCTCTGCCCCGCCGTGGGCATCGGCGACATCGTGGAGGAGATCCGCGAGGCGTGCGCCTTCGCGTGGCGGCGTTTCGCACGGCCGCTGACCGTCGCCGGCCACTCCGCCGGCGGCCACCTCGCCGCCTGCATGCTGGCGACCGACTGGCCGGGCCGCTCGTCCGACCTGCCTGCGAACCTCATCCGCTCGGCCTACGCGCTGTCGGGCCTGTTCGACCTCGCCCCCCTCGTGCAGACCAGCATGAACGCCACGCTGCGCCTGACGCCCGAGGAGGCGCATCGCCTTTCACCCGTCACGTGGACGCCGCCGCGCGGCCTCACGCTCGATGCCGTCGTCGGCGGCGCGGAGAGCGGCGAATACCTCCGCCAGAGCCGCGACATCGCCGATACGTGGGGCGCGGGCGGCGTGCGCACGCGCTGCGAGGCGGTCGATGGCGAAAACCACTTCACCGTCATCGCCCCCCTCGCCGACCCGGCCTCCGCCATGACGCAGCGTGTGGCCATGCTGGCCGGGCAGGCCGGCCTGCCCTAGCCTCCGCGAACCGGGTGACGCCGCCGTCGCGACGCCCTATTGTCCGCGCGAGGCGACACAACGGACCGGGCGCGATGCAGACCTTCTTCGTCGAGATCAAGTGCAAGCTGGGCAAGACCTACGAGGTGGCGAGCCGCCTCGCCGACGCGGAAATCGCCTCCGAGATCTACTCGACCGCCGGCACCTACGACATCCTCGCCAAGTTCCACGTCGACGACCACGTCGACATCGGCCACTTCGTCGGCGAGAAGGTGCAGGTGATCCCCGACATCATGGACACCCACACCATCATCACGTTCAAGGCGTTCTGAGCCGCCGCCGCCCGCCGTTGCCGCACGCGCTTTCGCGGCGTATGGCTCGCGCATGAACGCCCGCCTGCCCGACCTCGACGACCTCGCCGCACGCCTCGTCGCCGGCGACCGGGCCGCGCTGGCGCGGGCGATCACGCTGGTCGAATCGCGCCGGGCCGACCACCAGGCCGCGGCGCGCGCGCTGGTTCAGCGGCTCCTGCCGCGCACGGGCGGCGCGGTGCGGGTGGGCATCACCGGCGTGCCGGGGGTGGGAAAGTCCACCACCATCGACACGCTCGGCTCCAACCTCACCGCCGCAGGCCACCGCGTCGCGGTGCTCGCCGTCGATCCATCCTCCACCCGCACCGGCGGATCCATCCTCGGCGACAAGACGCGCATGACGCGGCTCGCCGCCGACCTCGCCGCCTTCATCCGTCCCTCGCCCTCGTCCGGCACGCTCGGCGGCGTCGGGGCGCGCACGCGCGAGACGATGCTGCTCTGCGAGGCGGCCGGGTTCGACGTGGTGCTCGTCGAAACGGTCGGCATCGGCCAGTCCGAGACCACAGTGGCCGAGATGACCGACATCTTCGTCGTGCTGATGCTGCCGGGCGCGGGCGATGAGCTGCAGGGCATCAAGAAGGGCGTCCTCGAACTCGCCGATCTGATCGCCGTCAACAAGGCGGAGGGGGACGGACTGAACCGCGCCCGTGCCGCCGCCGCCGAGTACCGCGCCGCGCTGCACATCCTCGCGCCCGCTTCGCCGCACTGGACGCCGCCGGTGCTGCTGGTGTCGGGCCTCGCCAACGAGGGGCTGGGCGCGCTGTGGGACCAGGTGCTGGAGCACCGCCGCCGCATGACCGCCTCCGGCGAGTTTGCCGCCCGCCGCCGCGCGCAGCAGACGCGGTGGATGTGGACGATGGTCGAGGACCGCCTGCTCTCCCGCCTGCACACGGACCCCGCCGTCCGCCGCCGCCTGCCGGCGCTCGAGGCGGCCGTCGCCGCGGGCGAACTCTCGCCGACGGTGGCGGCGGAGGAGATCGTGGGACTGCTGGGACCGAAGGAGACCCCGTCATGATGCCGGCCGCCGTCCACCCGTCACGCTCGGGAGCGCCGCGATGAGCCCGCCGCGGCTGCTCGTCACCGGGTTCGGACCCTATCCGAAGGTGCGCATCAACCCGACCGGCGTGCTCGCCCGGCGGCTCGGGGCCTCCCGCAAGCTCGCGCGCCTCGGCATCGCCGTCACGGCGCAGGTTTTGGAAACGTCCTACTCCGCGGCCGGCGTGGCCGTGCCGCCGCTGATCGCGCGGGTCGATCCGGATGCCTGCCTGCATCTCGGCCTCGCCCCGCGCGAGCGGATGGTGCGCATCGAGACCCGCGGCGAGAACCGCACGCGCAGCCTGTCGCCCGACGTGAGTGGCAAGCGGCCCGCCCGGCGGGCGCTGCGGCCGGGCGCGCCGAAGTCGCTGGCGGGGACGCCGCGGGCCGCCATCCTGCTCGCCGGGCTGAGACGCGCGGGCATCCGCGCACGCCTGTCGAACGACGCCGGCGCCTATCTCTGCAACGCGATGTACTTCTGGTCCCTCGACGAGGCCCGCCTCGGGGGCCGCCGCAGGCCGGTCGTTTTCGTCCACCTCCCCTGGCCCGCGGCGAAGCCCGGGACGCGGCCCTCGCGGTGGCGGCGCAGGCCGCCGACGCCCTCCCTCGACGCGCTGGTCCGGGCGCTGGAGGACATCGCCGTACAGCTGGTGCTGGAAGCCCGCGGCGGCGCGGTCAGCCGGGGAGAATCCGCCGCTTAACCCTTCGGAAAGCCTGTTCGTCCACTGTGAATTGACCCATGGGCCGTCGCGCGGTCCGGGGGTTTCACCCGCGGGCCGTCGCCGGCGGGACAGGTTCCGGGGACGCGTGATGAGTACCACCCAGATCCACCTGCTCGATCCGTGCGCCGGAATGGTGCTGGTGGTTGGCAGCGACGGCACCCGGCTCCTCTACGGCTCCCAGATCGGCCTCGGTTCGACGAACGAGGTGCTCCAGCGCCTGTTCGAGGTGCTCGAGGACGGCAAGATCGACTATTTCGTCCATACCGGCATCGAGACGGAGGGCGCGGTCAGCGTCGCCGACATCACCGACATGTTTCCCGTCGGGACGTGCCTGGAGCCGGCGGGCGAGGGCTTCGCGATGTCGCAGCTCTACGCCAATTTCCGGGCCGACCGTGAAACGGACACGCTGGAGCCCGACGACATATACGAGCTCGGCGAGACGCAGGTGCGCATCATCGCGTCGCCGCACGGGCGCGAGACCGCGGAGGGCAAGCTACGCCCCGTCGCGCTTCACGTCGCGCATGGCGAGGAGGCGACCGGCGGCTCGCTGCTGTGCACCGGCGCCATGAACGGGCTCGACTGGCTCGACATCGGCGAGGAGACGGCACGCCTGTTCCAGGCGGACGTCCTCGTCCTGGACGGCCGCCACCCGCTCGACGTGATCCTCACCGCCCGCGACCGCGGCCTTGTCAGCGCCGACCCGCTTCGCTGGATCGCGCCGAAGACGGTGCTGCTCGGCGCCGATCCGGACGGTGAGAACAAGCTGCGCGTCGCCGCCCGCGAGCTCTACGGCCACATCGCCCGCCAGAACCTGGGCGGCTCCGGCCTCATCGAGTTGTCAGGCAAGGCGTGGACCTCCCTCACCCTGGACGGGACGATCGCCAAGCTCGATGCGGAACCCCGCGCCCTCGGCAAGGTCGCCTGACGCCCCACGGTCACTCTCCTCGACCGGGACGCGCCGCGCGGATCGCGGGCGCTCTTCGCAGTTGTGAACGCGCGCGCCGCCGCGAACCCTTGACCAGCACGGTCCCGTTCGACGCAATGCACGCCTGATCCGTCATTCCGCCACGGTCGTCCGGTTGATAGCGCGCATGCCAAGGCTGAGATCCGTGCTGCTGGTCTTTCTCGTCGTCTTCATCCTGCCGCTGGCCGCCCATGCCGCCTGGTGGTCCTGGCAGGACCGGCCGCGGTCGTGGTCATCGGCGAACTGGGGCTCCTCGGGGCTCCTGCCGCCGCCGGCGGCCAAGCCCGAGGCGGTGGTGCACGTCTATGCGGCCCGGGTCGGCCGGTGGCGGGGCATCTTCGCGCATCACACCTGGATCGTGATCAAGGACAAGGGGGCCGCCCGCTACACGCGCTACGACAAGGTGGGCTGGGGCTCGCCGGTGCGGACCGACAACTGGGCGGCGGACGGGCGCTGGTTCGGGCAGGTGCCGGACCTCGTGGCCGCCATCGAGGGGCCCGACGCGGAGGCCCTGATCCCGCGCGTGCGGGCCGCCGTCGCGTCCTATCCCTTTGCCGCGCCCGGGCAGTACGCGCCGTGGCCCGGCCCGAACTCGAACACCTTCGTGGCCCATGTCCTGGCGGCGATCCCGGAGGCGGGCGTCGCCCTGCCGCCCACCGCGCTCGGCAAGGACTTCCGCACCGACGGCAGCCTCGCCGGGCTGACGCCGAGCCGCAGCGGCGTCCAGTTCGGCGTCGCGGGCCTCGGCGGGCTCACGGTGGCCTGGATCGAGGGGCTGGAGGTCAACGTGCTGGGTCTGGTCGCCGGTCTCGACCTGCGACGCCCCGCGTTGAAGCTGCCCGGCTTCGGGCGCATCGGCCTGCCGCTCTCGCCCGTCGGCACGGCGAACGCGCGCGACGCGGCTCCGCCCGCGCGCTGAGCGGCGCGGCGGGTCAGTGGCCGCCGCCGAAGACCAGCAGCTGGATCGGCAGGATCAGCACCTCGATGCGCAGCAGCATGGCGTGGACGAGGCCGACCGCGTCGACCACGTGCAGCGCCAGCGTCTTGCCGGTGCTCAGCTTGCCCGAGGCGATCGCCTCGTGGTTGCTGGTGTAGGCGTTGGCGAAGCAGGTGGAGCCGGGGACCACATTGTCGAGGCCGCCCTCGTAAAGCGGCTCCAGCGTGACCAGCACCGTGCCCGGCCGCTGCACGTTCTGGACGTCGATGAGCTGCTCGCCGCCACGGAACTGGCCGCTGGCGATGAAGTCCTGCACGTTCGTCACCACCATCGGGATGACGGTCCAGGGCTGCGACACGCAGCTCGCCTCGGCGATCATGCCAACCTTCACGACCTGCGCCTCGACCTGGCCGAAGCCGGCGAACAGCGCCGGGCGGCCCACTTCCGGGATCAGGACGCCGGCGGGGCGGGCGAACGGGTTGACGATATCGCCCACCTGCAGCGCGAACTGCTCGACCCGGCCTGTGACGCCGGCGCGGATTACGGTCTTGTCGAGCTCGACCTGCGCCTGCGCCAGGGCGGCCTGGGCGCTCGCCTTCTGCGCCGGCAGCAGGCT
>JAIYAB010000352.1 GCA_027489275.1 Hyphomicrobiales bacterium | reverse complement strand
CGGAAGCCGTCCTCCAGCGCCGGCTCGCCCGCGCCGAGCAGCGCGAGCTGCGCGCCGGACTCGACGAGCGCTGGCAGCGCGGCGTGCAGGAGATCGAGCCCCTTCTGCCAGGAGAGCCGGCTGACGACGCCGAAGAGCGGGGCGCCGCTCCCCGGATCGAGGCCGAGGCGCTCGCGCAGGGCGGCGGTCGAGGCGGCGCGCGCCTTGAGGCGGCGGACGTCGAATGGGGCGGGCAGGTGCGCGTCGGCGGCGGGGTCCCACACGGTCGTGTCGATGCCGTTGAGGATGCCGACGAGCGCGCCGGAGCGGGCGCGCAGCAGCCCGTCCAGCCCCATGCCGGCCTCGGCCGTGCGGATCTCCAGCGCGTAGGTCGGAGAGACGGTGGTGATGCGGTCGGCGAGCTGGAGACCGGCCTTCAGGAAGCCGATCGTGCCGTAGTACTCGACGCCGTCGAAGGCCCAACTGGACGGCGGCAGGCCGAGCGGGCCGAGGAGGGCGGCCGGCGCCTGCCCCTGGAAGGCGAGGTTGTGTACGGTGACGACCGTGCCCGGCCGCGGCTCGCCGGCATAGTGGAGATAGGCCGGCGCCAGCGCCGCCTGCCAGTCGTGCGCGTGGACGACGTCGGGCCGCGGCAGCGCGGTGCGGCCGAGGCCGATGTCGGCGGCGGCGCGGGCCAGCGCGCCGAAACGCAGGGGATTGTCCGGCCAGTCCCGTCCGTCGGGCCCGACATAGGGGTTGCCCGGCCGGTCGAAGAGGTGCGGCGCGTCGAGGGCGAGGAGGTCCATCCCCGCGACGTGTCCGGCAACGAGCCGGGCGGGTCCGCCGAACATGTCGGCGAAGGCGTGGACGGCCTCGCCCCGCGAGAGCGCGGCCATCACCGCAGGATAGCCGGGGAGAAGGGTGCGCATCGCCACGCCCTCGCCGACCAGCGCGGCTGGCAGCGCGCCGGCGACGTCGGCGAGGCCTCCGGTCTTGACGAGGGGATAGACCTCGGACGCGACCGAGAGGACGGCGATGTCGCTCATGCGGGCAGCCGGTCGATCATCGCCTGCGTGATGAGGCAGATGCCCTTCTCGGTGCGGCGGAAGCGCGCCGCGTCGGCGACCGGGTCCTCCCCGACGACAAGCCCCTCGGGGATCTGCACGCCCCGGTCGATGACGACGTTCTTGAGCAGCGCGTTGCGGCCGATCTCGACATAGGGAAGCACCACCGCGTTCTCCATCACGCTGAAGGAGTTGACGCGCACGCCCGTGAAGAGCAGCGAGCGGCGCAGCGACGCGCCCGAGACGATGCAGCCGCCAGAGACGAGCGAGGAGATGGCCTGGCCGCGCCGGCCGTCCTCGTCGTGCACGAACTTCGCCGGCGGCGTGATCTCGCCGAACGTCCAGATCGGCCAGTCCTTGTCGTAGAGGTCGAGGTCGGGGACGACGTCGGTGAGGTCGATATTGGCCTCCCAGTAGGCGTCGACCGTGCCGACGTCGCGCCAGTAGGGCTTCGTCTCCGCGGAGGAACGCACGCAGGATCGCGAGAAGTGGTGCGCCACCGCCTTCCCGTTCTTGACGAGCCACGGGATGATGTCCTTGCCGAAGTCGCGGCTCGAGGCCGGATCGGCCGCGTCCCGGTTGAGCAGCTCGAAGAGCCGCTTCGTCTCGAAGACGTAGATGCCCATGCTGGCGAGCGCCATGTCCGGCTTGCCGGGCATGGCCGGCGGCTTCTTCGGCTTCTCGAGGAAGGAGACGATCCGGTCCGTCTCGTCGACGTGCATGACGCCGAAGCCCTTGGCGTCGGCGAGCGGCACCTCGAGACAGCCCACCGTGACGTCGGCGCCCTGCTCCACATGCTGCTGGAGCATCTGCTCGTAGTCCATCTTGTAGATGTGGTCGCCCGCCAGGATGACCATGTAGCGCGGGTCGTAGCTCTCGATGATGTCGATGTTCTGGTACACGGCGTCGGCGGTGCCGAGGTACCATTTCTCCTCCGACACGCGCTGGCTGGCCGGCAGGATGTCGAAGCTCTCGTTGCGCTCGGGGCGGAAGAAGTTCCAGCCGCGCTGGAGATGGCGGATGAGGCTGTGCGCCTTGTACTGGGTGGCGACGCCGATGCGCCGGATGCCCGAGTTCAGCGCGTTCGACAGCGCGAAGTCGATGATGCGCGACTTGCCGCCGAAATAGACTGCCGGCTTGGCGCGCCGGTCGGTGAGTTCCATCAGCCGGCTGCCGCGCCCGCCTGCGAGCACATAGGCCATGGCATGGCGGGCCAGCGGCGTGGCCGTCGTGGACTGCGGCGGGATCGTCATCGTCGGTCCTCCCTCGTCGCGTCCCGGCTCCGGCAGGTCTTGCGCCTGCTGTCTCGAACCGGCTGGGTTGTGTCGGTCCTTCAGGTCCTGCGTCTCAGGGCGTTCCGCCCGGATCGTATTCCAGATAGAGCGCCGCAAGCGGCGGAAGCGTCAACGTCGCCGAGGCGGGAAAGCCGTGCGACGGTTCGTCCGTCGCGTCGATCCCGCCGAGATTGCCCAGGCCGGACCCGCCATAGGACGTTGCATCCGTATTGAGCACTTCGCGCCACCGCCCCGCTGCCGGGAGCCCGATGCGATATCCGTGCCGCGGCACCGGCGTGAAGTTGCAGACGACGGCAACCGGCCGGTCGCCCTCCCCGCCCAGGCGCAGCCAGGCGACGACGGACTGGGCGGCATCGTCCACGACAATCCACCGGAACCCCTCCGGCTCGCAGTCGCGCGCATGCAGCGCCGGGCGGTCGCGATAGGCGTGGTTGAGGTCGCGCACGAGCGCCTGCAGGCCGCCATGCAGCGGGTTCTCGTCGAGGAGGTGCCAGTCGAGCGACTGGCGGAACGCCCATTCGCGGCGCTGTCCGAACTCCTGTCCCATGAAAAGAAGCTTCTTGCCCGGATGCGCCCACATGAACGCGTAATAGGCACGCGCGGAGGCGAATTTCTGCCAGTCGTCGCCGGCCATGCGGCCAATGACGGAGCCCTTCCCGTGCACGACCTCGTCATGCGAGATCGGCAGGACGAAGTTCTCGGAGAACGCGTAGAGCAGGCCGAAGGTCAGCCGGTCGTGGTGCCAGCGCCGGTGGACCGGATCGAGCGCCATGTAGGCCAGGGTGTCGTTCATCCACCCCATGTTCCATTTGAAATTGAAGCCGAGTCCGCCGGCCTCCGGCGGCAGCGACACGCCGGGCCAGGCCGTGGACTCCTCGGCGATCATCAGCGTGCCCGGGCGCTCGCCATGGACGAGGCCGTTGACGTGCCGCAGGAACGCGACGGCCTGCGTGTTCTCGTTGCCGCCCTGCTCGTTCGGCAGCCACTCGCCCGCCTTGCGCGAATAGTCGAGGTAGAGCATCGAGGCCACGGCATCGACGCGAAGCCCGTCGATACGGAAGCGATCCAGCCAGTAAAGCGCGTTGGCGGCGAGCACGTTGACCACCTCGCGGCGGCCGAAATCGTAGATCGCCGTGTTCCAGTCCGGATGGAAGCCGCGCCGCGGGTCGGCGTGCTCGTAGAGCGCTGTGCCGTCGAAGTGGGACAGGCCATGGACGTCCGTGGGGAAATGGGCGGGCACCCAGTCGAGCAGCACGCCGAGGCCGGCGGCATGGGCGCGATCGACAAAGCGGGCGAAGCCGGCGGGATCGCCGAAGCGGCGGGTCGGCGCGAAAAGCCCGATGGGCTGGTAGCCCCAGCTGTCGTCGAGGGGGTGCTCCGAGACAGGCATCAGCTCGAGATGCGTGAAGCCCATGCCGGCGGCATAGGGCACCAGCGTGTCGGCCAGTTCGTCATAGGTGAGGAAGCGGTTCTCCTCGCCGCGGCGCCACGAGCCGAGATGAACCTCGTAGATCGCCATCGGCGCGCGGCGCGGGTCGCCGGGGGCCGGCGCGGCGGCGGCGAAGGCGAAGCCGTCCGTGCGGGCAACGACGGAGGCGGTGGAGGGCCGCAGCTCGCCTGCGAAGCCGAACGGGTCAGCCTTCAGCGGCAGCAGGGCCCCGTCCGGCCCGACGATCTCGTACTTGTAGACCGCGCCCTCGCCGACGGCGGGGGCGAAGATCTCCCACAGGCCGCTGTCGACGCGCTTGCGCATCTGGTGGCGGCGCCCGTCCCAGGCGTTGAAGTCCCCGACCACGGACACGCGGCGCGCATGCGGCGCCCAGACGGCGAAGTGCACGCCCTCCACGCCCTCGTGCAGCCTGGGATGCGCGCCCAGCCGCCCGTAGAGCTCGCGATGGGTGCCCTCGACAAGAAGATAGTCGTCGGTCGGGCCGAGCACCGGGCCGAAGGCATAGGGATCGTCGAGCGCCCACGCGCCGCCGTCGTTGGCGGCCTCCAGCCGGTAGCGGCGGCGGCCGGCCAGCGCCCGGGCCGCGCCTTCGAAGAACCCGTCGGGATGGCGGCGGGCGAGCATGATCGCCGCCGTGCCGTCGGCGGGAATGGCGCTGAGCGTCAGCGCGCCCGGGACGAAGGCGCGCACGACCGGGCCTGCCGCCGTGTCGTGCAGGCCGAGAATCGCGAAGGCGTCGGCGTGCCGCGCCCCGACGATGGCTGCGACGTCCTCGTCCGATGCACGAAACGTCGCCTGCGCCATGACCTCAGCCGTTCGGCTTGACGGGCACCGACCAGATGTCGGCCGCATATTCGGCGATGGCGCGGTCCGACGAGAACCAGCCCATGTTCGCCGTGTTCAGGATCGCCGTCCGCCACCAGCGGGCGGGATCGGCCCACAGCGTATCGACGTCGCGCTGGCGCGACCAGTATGCTTCGAAGTCCGCCGCGACCATGAAATGGTCGTGCCGGGTCACCGCGTCGACGATCCCGGCGTAGCGCTTCGGGTCGCCCGGCGAGAAGACGCCCGAGCCGATGGCGTCGAGCACCTGCGCCAGCACCGGCGAGGCCTTGACGACCTCGGTCATGTCGATGCCGTGGCGTCGGCGAGCCTCGACCTCCTCGGCCGTCATGCCGAAGATGAAGATGTTTTCGTCTCCCACGCGTTCGCGGATCTCGACATTGGCGCCGTCCAGCGTGCCGATGGTCAGCGCGCCGTTGAGCGCGAGCTTCATGTTGCCGGTGCCCGACGCCTCCATGCCGGCGGTCGAGATCTGCTCGGACAGGTCGGCGGCCGGGATGATCGCCTCGGCCGTGCTGACGTTGTAGTTGGGCAGGAACACGACCTTGAGCAGGCCGCGCACCGTGGGATCGCCGTTGACCACGCGCGCCACGTCGTTGGCGAGCTTGATGATCAGCTTGGCCTGGTGGTAGCTCGCCGCCGCCTTGCCGGCGAAGATCTTGACCCGCGGAGCCCAGCCCGCCGAGGGGCGGGCACGGATCGCGTCGTAGAGGGCGACCGTCTCCAGGATGTTGAGGAGCTGGCGCTTGTACTCGTGGATGCGCTTGATCTGCACGTCGAACAGCGCGGCCGGGTCGACGCGCACGCCGACGCGCTCGGCGATGAGGCGGGCGAGCGCCTCCTTCTTCGAGCGGCGGATGGCGGCGAAGCGCTCCTGCACGCCGGGGTCGTCGCAGACGGCGGCGAAGGCGTGGAGGTCCGAGGGGTCGTCCAGCATCTTCGGGCCGACGGTCTCGACCAGCAGGGCGGTGAGCCCCGGATTGGCCTCGAACAGCCAGCGGCGGAAGGTGATACCGTTGGTCTTGTTGACGATGCGGCCGGGATAGAGCCGGTCGAGGCCGGAAAACAGCGTTTGCCGCAGCAGGTCCGTGTGCAGGGCGGAGACGCCGTTGATGCGGTGCGAGCCGACGAACGCGAGGTGCCCCATGCGTACGTGCCGGCCGTGCGCCTCGTCGATCAGCGACATCGCGGAGGCGAAGCCGTCGTCGCCGCCGTTACGACGCAGGCGCTCGAGGTGGAGCGCGTTGATCTGGTAGATGATCTGCATCTGGCGCGGCAGCAGGCGCTCCATCAGCGGCACCGGCCAGCTCTCCAGCGCCTCGGGCAGCAGGGTGTGGTTGGTGTAGGAGAGTGTCGCGGTGGTGATCTCCCACGCGTCCTCCCACGGCACCCCATGCAGGTCGACAAGGATGCGCATCAGTTCTGCGACGGCGATGGAGGGATGCGTGTCGTTGAGCTGGATCGCCACCTTGTCCGGCAGAAGGCG
>JAIYAB010000032.1 GCA_027489275.1 Hyphomicrobiales bacterium | reverse complement strand
GCCCGCGCCTGGGCCGGCCCTCTCCATGCCGTGCTCGCCGCGGCGGACCCCGATCCCTGGGTGCTCTCCCACAGTTCCTACCAGGCCCGCTGGACCGCGGACGCCACGACCACCCGCCCCGAGCGCGTCGAGGCGCCGGCCGACGTCATCGGCCGTGTCGCGGCGCTGGCGCGCGAGCACGCCGGACCCGGCCGCCGCGTCGGCGTCGCCGGCCTGCCGCGCATGGCGCTTGCCGACCATGCTCGCCTTTGCGCGCTGCTCCCCGACTTCGACCTCGTCGACCTCACCCCCGCCTTCGACGCCCTGCGCCGCGTGAAATCCGCATTCGAGATCGCCGCCTTCCGCGCGAACCGCGGCCTGCTGTCGCAGGCCATGGAGGCCTTCGCCGCGGCGGCCCGCGTCGGCGTGCCCTATGCCAGTGCCTGCGCGCAGGCCGAGACCGTCCTGAAGGCGAACGGCGCGTTCTGGGGCCGCTCCAAGGTGTCCTTCGGCCACTCCCCCATGACGGTGCCGCCCGATACCGACCGGCTGATGGCGGCCGGCGACGTCTTCACCTTCGAGCTCGTCTACGAATCCCCGTGGGGCTACTGGACGGAGATGACCACGCACTTCGCCTTCGGCGGGTTTCCCGATGCGTTCCGGGCGATGTTCGAGGCCTGGTGGGCCGCCTTCGAGGCCGGCCGCGCCCTCGCCCGTCCCGGCGTCACCCAAGGCGACATCGCCGCCGCGGCCGACGCCGCCCTCGCCGCCCGCGGCTTCGCTCCCGTCGGCAAGCACACGCCGGACTGCCACAGCATCGGGCTGGACGGCGGCGACGGCCCCAGCGCCATTGCCGATCCCGCCTTCACGCTCGCGGTGGACATGGTGCTCTCCCTCCATCCCGGCGCTGAAATCGCCGGCGGCCGGGCTCTCCTCGTCAGCGACAATGTCCGCGTCGGACCGACCGGCGGCGAACGCCTGTCCCCCCACGACGCCGCGCGCCGCCTCGTCGTTTTGCCGTCGCGCTGACGCCGCAGCGCGGCGACGCGCCACCCTTCTTGCGATCGGGGGTGCCTTTTCCCCCTCGAATGCATCACACTGCATTTTTGGCGAAAGGTGGAGGACGGCCCATGCGGCTCAGGTTCGGCTACAGGATCGCCTACGAGTGCACGCAGCCCACGCCCACGCTGCTGATGCTGCGCGTGCACCCCTCGCGGGAGAACGACCTGCACAGTCCCGACCTCGTCGGGACGGACCCCGCCGTGCCGGTGCAGTCCTATATCGACGGCTTCGGCAACCTGTGCAGCCGCATCACCGCCCCGCCCGGCCTCGTCACCCTCACCACCGACGCCACGATCGAGAGCTCCCCGGTGCAGGATCTCGTGATGCCCGACGCCCGGCAGATCGAGGTCGGCCAGCTGCCGTCCGAGCACCTCGTCTTCCTGCTCGGCAGCCGCTACTGCGAGACCGACAAGCTCTCCGACATCGCGTGGTCCCTGTTCGGCCACACGCCGCTCGGCTGGGCCCGCGTGCAGGCGATCTGCACCTTCGTGCACCAGCACATCCGCTTCGACTACATGGCCGCCCGCTCCACCAAGTCGGCCTTCGACGTCTACCACGAGCGCACCGGCGTCTGCCGCGACTTCGCCCACCTCGCCGTCGCGTTCTGCCGCTGCATGAATATCCCGGCGCGCTACTGCACCGGCTATCTCGGCGACATCGGCGTGCCGAAGGACGACTCGCCCATGGACTTCAGCGCCTGGTTCGACGCCTACCTCGACCATCGCTGGTACACGTTCGACGCACGTCACAACCGGCCGCGCATCGGCCGCATCCTGATGGCCCGCGGCCGCGACGCCGCCGACGTGCCGCTGTCGAACAGCTTCGGCATGACCACGCTGCGCCATTTCGAGGTGTGGAGCGACGAGGTCGCCTGAAGCCCGGCGCCGGCCGGGTCACTCGCTCTCTTTGTCGACCCGTCTGCACACGCCCCGCGTGTGCCGCTCGATTTCCGCCAGCGCGTCGTCCAGCGACGCGTGCGGCCCGAGGTTGATCCCCTCCATCGTCTCCAGCGCGTGGCCCTCCGGCCGGATCGTGAAGCGCGACGGCGGCCCCTCCGCCACCTTACCCATGGAGCGCCCCAGCAGGTCCTTCAGCGTCCAGCCCTCGCCGTCCGCCGCCCGGTCGACCGTCACATCCATCGTTGACCCTTCCGTCTCCGGTTCCGTAACGCGAAGCCACCGTTTCGATCCGTATAGCTCGAGTTATCGACTTCCCGCGACGCCTCAGGAAAAAATAAAGAGCATGGGTCCGAAATAGATCCCATATTTTCGCCTTCAAAAGTGATAGCATAACAACCTGACGAGCGCATGCACTGTGCTCGCAAAACACGGAGTCGGCGATGTCCAAAGGCGAAAAACGCGGCAACAAGGAAGCCAAGAAGCCGAAGAAGCCGAAGGTCGCGGCAGCGCCCGTCGCCAGCGGTTTCCTCGCCAAGGGAACTCCGGTGACCCCGGCGCGCGGCAAGGGCTCGTCCAAATGACGACCTGCAAATGACGATGTGCAAGTGACGCCGTCATGCTGACCCGCACCCGCGAGGCGACGGTCACGTTCGTGCGGCCCTTCCGGCTCGCGGAGCTCGACGCGCAGCAGCCGGCCGGCGTCTACCGCGTCGTGACGGACGAGGAGGAAATCCTCGGCCTCTCGATGCTCGCCTGGCGGCGCGTCGCCACCGCGCTGCACGTGCCCGCGGTCGAGGCCGACGGCGCGGCCGCGCAGCCCGCGCGCGGCCCGGCGCAGGTCTTCCTCGTCGATCCCGCCGGCCTCGAGGCCGCGCTCGCGGCCGACGCCGCCGCCTGAGCCCTTCCCGTCCGATCCGCCGCGCCCTCGCCGCTCCGCCGGATCACCGGCTCGGCCTGCGTGGATTCGCCGCATTCATGCTGCGCCGCACATCCCGGATTTGCGGTGGTGCCGGCTCGCAGGGTTTTTTAACCTTGAGCATGGGCACGAAAGATCAGCGCGACCGCACCAGCCGCCTCGCGGCACAGCTCACCCACTGCGGCGACGATGCGCTGTCCAAGCGGTGGGCGGAATTGCTCGGCCCCCTGCTCGGCGTCACGCCCCAGCAGCTCCTCGCGGACCAGGATCCCGACAGCTCGAACGCCCAGCGCGACGAGATCGACATCCTGCGCATCGAGAACGCTACCTTGCGGGCAAGGATCGAAGTCCTGCTGCGGACGGTCCAGGACCTGTCCAGGAAGTAGACGCCGGCGCGCTCCGGACCGCGCCGCCTACTCCCACCAGCGCTGCGACAGCGCCGGGCCGGCGGCGGCCTGCACGTCCGCCCGCGTCAGCCCCACATCGTCGAGCACCGCGTCCCCCAGCGAGGCGAGCAGCCGCGCATCGCGACGGCGCAGCCGCCGGTGCGCGTCGTGATGAAGGCCGTCGCGACCGGCCCCCGCGCCATTCAGACCGACCTCCAGGACCGGGCCGGATCCCGGCGCACGAACGATCGAATGTCCCATCGCATCGCCTCCGCTGCCCCCGCTCCATCCCCGCGCTCACCACCGAACCCGCGCCCTCACCTCTTCACCCAGACGCCCACTCGCCACCTTGCCCTTTGCAACGCCCCTCATCCTGAGGAGGCCGCGCAGCGGCCGTCTTGAAGGACGCAGATTGGTCCGGCGCGCCGGCCGTTGCGCGATCGTGCGTCCTTCGAGACGCGGTCCTGCGGACCGCTCCTCGGG
Source organism: Hyphomicrobiales bacterium (assembly GCA_027489275.1). GTDB lineage: Bacteria > Pseudomonadota > Alphaproteobacteria > Rhizobiales > Beijerinckiaceae > Alsobacter. Next base: position 12,237 of record JAIYAB010000032.1, on the reverse strand, counting down.
ATGAGGAGACCGTAAAGAAGCCGAGTGGTCATCAGGCCTCCGTCGCCGAGGCGCAGTCGGTCGCCCGCGTGCCATCGGTCCGAACACGCAATGCCGCCGACTCGAGGCCATCCCGAGACCCCAGAACGCCCCTCGTCCTGAGAAGGCCGCGCAGCGGCCGTCTCGAAGGACGCAGGATGGTCCGGCGGGCCGCCCCGACGGCCTACCGCTTGACCTCGACGATGCGCCGCGTCTCGTCGACGACGAACACCGTGTCGCCGACGATGACCACGCCATAGGCGCTCTCGCCGCGGGCGCCGCGCGCGGTCGGCTGCCCGGGCGGAAACCACACATTGATCCGTTGCGGCACCACGTCACCCACCTTCAGGTCGCCCTGCGGGCGCGGGTCGGTGCGCTCGTTCGCCGCCGCTGCGGCCGTGACGCCGAGGGCGAGCCATGCTGCGATGAGGGAGAAGCGGATCTTGGTCATGGGTCTGCATGCCGGTCGTTGGTGAGGGCGCGGCCGCTTCTAGCGGAAGAGCCTTACCGAAGTGTCCCATTGACCACCTCAGACCGCGGAGCGATGTGCGCTATCGCACATCGCGATCCGACTGTCGGCGTCGCGGCCGACCTGACCGCCCCGCCCCGCTCAGGGCGCCTTGCGTTTCGCCCGCCGCGGCCAGGCCAGCGGCCAGCGGCGGATGCGCGAGAGCAGTTCGTCCAGCATCACGTCGTCCTCGCCGGCATGCACCCGCCCGCGGACGGATACCCCAGCCTCGACCACGCTTTCGGCGCGGCCGGAAACCAGCGGATGCCAGTGCGGCAGGTCCTTGCCGTCCGCCACCAGCCGGTAGCCGCAGGTCGGCGGCAGCCACGCCAGCGTGCGCACCGCCTCCGGCGTCAGGCTCACGCAGTCGGGCACCACGGATGTCCGGTTCGCGTAGTCCTTGCAGCGGCAGGTGCCGGCGTCGAACAGCCGGCAGGCGACGTCGGTTGCGTGGATCGCGCCGGTATCCTCGTCCTCGAGCTTGACGAGGCAGCAGCGGCCGCAGCCGTCGCACAGGCTTTCCCACTGCGCCGGCGTCATCGCCTCGAGCGGCGTGGTCCGCCAGAACGGCTCTTGCGCCCCGGCAGGAGCGGCGGCCTCGGCTTCGGGCGTCTTTGTCGTGCGTGGCGTCATGGCGTCTCCGCGGCCGGGATACCACGCCCGCGCCAGCCGATCACCCGCTTCCTCCGGCCCTGCATCGGAGGCGAGGCGCGCCTCACAGCGCCAGCTTCATTCCCTCGTGGCTCGCCACGAAGCCGAGGTCCTCGTAGAACCGGCGCGCGTCGCCCCGGCTCCTGTCGGTGGTGAGCTGCACGAGGCCGCAGCCGCGGCGGCGACATTCCGCGATGGCGAACAGCACCATCTCCCGGCCGATGCCCGCGCCCCGCCGGCCGCCCGACACGCGCACCCCCTCGATCTGCCCGCGCCACATCCCCTTGCGCGTCACGCCTGGGATGAACGTCGCCTGCAGGCAAGCGACCACCGTCCCGTCCTCCTCGCCGACGACGAGCATCTGGTTGGGGTCGGCGTCGATTGCCGCGAAGGCCGCGGTGTAGCGCCCGTCGAGCGGCAGCGCCGCGTCCTCCCGCGCCGCGCCGAGCGCGTCGTCGGCCAGCAGGCCCACGATGGCGGCGAGATCGGCGGCGACGGCGCGCCGGAACATGACGGCAGACATGACGATCGTTCTCCAGGCGTCCTGCGCAGGCGGCGCGCCTGATCCGCAGTTTCAGCACCAGCGCGCGAGCCCTTACGGGGAGCCCCATCGGCTCCGTCCGCACCCGCGCGACGCCTGCCTCCGGGACTGCCCCGCCGCATCGGCCTCCGCGGCACGGTCGCGGCGCACTGTGCAACCCTGAAATGCAAAGGGCGCCGACGATGGTCGACGCCCCTGCAACCGGTCCGTGCGGACGCGATTACTTGCGCTTGCGGCGCTGCTGGCCGAGGCCCATCTGCTTGGCCAGCGCGGAGCGCGCCTGGGCGTAGTTAGGGGCGACCATCGGGTAGTCGGCCGGCAGGCCCCACTTCTCGCGGTATTCCTCGGGCGACAGGTTGTACTGCGTGCGCAGGTGGCGCTTCAGCGACTTGAACTTCTTTCCGTCCTCGAGGCAGATGATGTAGTCGGGCGTGATCGACTTCTTCAAGGAGACGGCCGGCCTCGGCGCTTCGGCAGCCACTTCGACCGTGCCGGAAGATACGCGAAGAAGTGCGTTGTGCACGTCGCCGATCAGGGTGGTCAATTCGGAGGCCGATACCGAATTGTTGCTCACGTAGGCGGACACGATGTCCGCAGCCAGTTCGATATAATTCGGTCCGTTCGACGAGTCAGCCATTGCCACCGATGTCCCTGGGGATGTCGACGCATCGTTGTGGAAATGCGTCGAATGTTACCGGAAATCTGACGTTGAGGGCACGAGGTCTGTCCGACCTGGCTCCCGAGGCGAAATCCGCACGACTTCAACTGCAGGGAACCGGGACCGGACGCAAGCCGACGTACGATCAACTTCGGCTTTGGTCTATGGCAGTGCGACAGTTGTTGCAAGAAAAAAGTTCCGGGTTTGCTCTCTTTTTTCTGAAGGCGGACCATGTTTGCTCACGACGTCCAGCAACGTCGTTCCGGAATTGTAAAGCTGGGCGATTCGACGCGGCGACTTGCCCGCGGGCACGGTCGCGACCATATGTCCAGTGCGCCGCCTCAGAAGAACCATCAGCGGGAGAATCGCCATGAGCGCCAGCCAGCCGTCGCGCCGCAGGATCGTGAAGCCGGACGCCGAGTGGCGCGCTGCGCTGACGCCCGAGCAATATCGCGTCACACGGGAGCACGGCACCGAACGCGCCTTCACCGGACCCTTCTGGGACGAGAAGAAGCCCGGCCTCTATCGCTGCGTGTGCTGCTCCGAGCCGCTCTTCGATGCGGGGACCAAGTTCGACTCCGGCACCGGCTGGCCCAGCTTCTATGCCCCCGTCGAGGCCGACGCCGTCGCCGCGCACGAGGACCGGTCCTGGTTCATGCGCCGCACGGAGATCCGCTGCGCCGCGTGCGACGCGCATCTCGGCCATGTGTTCACCGACGGCCCGCCGCCCACCGGCCTGCGCTACTGCATGAATGGCAACGCGCTCGCCTTCGAGCCCGCGGCCAAGAAGGACTGAACGCCCCGCATCCGAGACGTTCCCGAGGCGACCCCGAGGCGACCTGCATGACCGACGACCCTGCCCCCCGCCCCGCCGGGACGCCCCCGCTTGCGCCGGCCCGCCCCCGCGAGACCGTGATCCACGGGCGCCGCCTCGTCGACGACTTCGCCTGGCTCAAGGCGGACAACTGGCAGGAGGTGCTGAAGGAGCCCGGCGCGCTGCCTGCCGACATCCGCGCCTGGCTGGAGGCGGAGAACGCCTATGCCGACGCGCTGATGTCGCCCCTGTCGGAGCTCGAGGCGACGCTGGTCGCCGAGATGCGGGGCCGCATGAAGGAGGACGACAGCTCCGTCCCCCTGCGCGACGGCGCCTATGCCTACTCCACCCGCTACCGCACCGGCGGCCAGCATCCGCTCGTCTGCCGCCGCGCGCTGGACGCGGATGCGCCCGAGGAGGTCCTGCTCGACGGGGACGCGCTCGCGCAGGGCAAGCCCTTCTTTCAGATCGGCGGCCACGAGCATACCGACGACCACCGGATGCTCGCCTGGAGTTCGGACGACACCGGCTCCGAATACTTCACCATCCGGGTCCGCGACGCGGCGACGCTGCAGGATCTGCCCGACCTCATCCCCGACACGGAGGGGAGCGTCGTCTGGGACAAGGCCGGCACGTCCTTCCTCTACGTCGAGATGGACGAACGCCACCGGCCCCGGGTCGTTCGGCGTCACGTGCTTGGGACGGCCGTCGCCGACGATGCCGTCGTCTACGAGGAAACCGAGGACGGCTGGTTCGTCGGCATCGAGGCGAGCCAGTCGGGCGACTTCGCCTTCATCTCGATCAGCGACCACGAGACGACCGAGGTCCACGTCCTCGACCGCGGCGACCTCGCCGCTCCCCCGCGCCTTCTGGCGAAGCGCGAGGCCGGGGTGCGCTACGAGGTCGAGCACTGGAACGGCGCCTTCGTGCTGCTCACCAACGCCGACGGCGCCGAGGACTTCAAGATCGCCGTCGCTCCGCTCGACGCCGTCGGCCGCGGCGCGTGGCGCGACCTCGTGCCGCACCGTCCGGGCGCCATCGTGCTGAGCCTCATCGCCACGCGGGACTGGCTGGTGCGGCTCGAGCGGGTCAACGCCCTGCCGCGCCTCGTCGTGCGCTCGCGCGGGACGGGCGAGGAGCACGCCGTCGCCTTCGACGAGGAGGCCTATGCGCTTCGCGGCGTCGCCGGCTACGAGTTCGCCACCGATACGCTGCGCTTCGTCTATTCCTCCATGACGACCCCGGCCGAGACCTGGGACTACGACATGGCGGCCCGCACCCGCGTGCTGCTGAAGCGGCAGGAGGTGCCCTCCGGCCACGACCCCGCCCGCTACGTCGCCCGCCGCCTCGCCGCCGTCTCCCATGACGGCGCGCTCGTGCCCGTGTCGATCCTGTACCGGCGCGATCTCGCGCTCGACGGCTCGGCCCCGTGCCTGCTCTACGCCTACGGCGCCTACGGCCACGCCATTCCCGCCGGGTTCGACCTGCGAACCCTCTCCCTCGTCGACCGCGGCTTCGTCTATGCCGTCGCCCACGTCCGCGGCGGCACGGACAAGGGCTGGGCCTGGTACACGGACGGCAAGCGCGAAAAGAAGCCGAACACCTTCAGGGATTTCGTTGCCGCCGGAGAGATGCTGGCGTCGTCCGGCTACACCGCCCGCGGCCGCATCGCCGCCCAGGGGCGCAGCGCCGGCGGCATGCTCATGGGCGCCGTCGCCAACATGGCGCCGGACCTCTTCTGCGCCGTGCTGGCGGAAGTCCCCTTCGTCGACGTGCTGGCCACCATGCTCGACGGCGAGTTGCCGCTCACCCCGCCCGAGTGGCCCGAATGGGGCAACCCCGGCGAGAGCGCCGCCGATTTCGACACGATCCGCGCCTATTCGCCCGTGGATTGCGTCTCGGCGCAGCGCTACCCGGCCATCCTCGCCATCGGCGGCCTCACCGACCCCCGCGTCACCTATTGGGAGCCCGCCAAGTGGGTCGCGACGCTGCGCTCGCGTGCCTCCGGCGGCGGCCCCTTCGTCCTGCGCATCGACATGGACTCCGGCCACGGCGGTGCATCGGGCCGCTTCGACAGGCTCGAGGAGGTCGCCCAGTCCTACGCCTTCGCCATCGCCGCCGCGAAGGGCGGGCTTCCCGGCGCGGCGTGAGAGCCTGCGTCCTTGAGACTCCCTTAAGCCCGCCCGGCGAGGATGCCGCCGGACCGGTCGGAGGGAGACGACGCGTGGGACTGCTGGTGCGCACGATCCTGGTGGTGGGGGTGATCTACGCCCTGTCGCCGGTCGACACGGGCAAGCCGCTGGATGTCGCCGGCATCGCCGGGCGCGCCCTGCCCTCCATCGCCGAAGCTCTGCCCGCAGCCACGGGCAGTCTCGGCCGCGACGCCGCCGCCGCCGCGCTGGCGGCCTGCGCGGCGCGCCCCCAGGCCTGCGCGGACATGGCCGCGACGCTGCGCGAGACGGCGCCGCCCGACCGCGCCGCCGGCCCCGCCGCCCCCCTCCCGCCGCAGCGGCAGACCGCCCGCCCCTGACAGAATTCCCCGCGCCCCGGCGATCCGCGGTCCATCCCGCGCGTTTTTCCGTACAACGGGGATCGGAGAGGCTGTAAACCTCCCCGGACAGCACGGCAGCGGACCCAGCGGACGGACCCCATGGCGGCCACCATCGACGAGATCGTCGACAATTTCGCGTTCCTGGACGACTGGGACGATCGCTACCGCTATCTCATCGAGCTCGGTCGCACGCTGGATCCCCTGCCCGAGGAGGCGCACAACGACGCCAACAAGGTCCGCGGCTGCGCCAGCCAGGTGTGGCTGGAAACCAGCGTCCGCCGGGAGGGCGATGGCCCCGTCCTCGATTTCCGTGGCGACAGCGACGCCCACATCGTGCGCGGTCTCGTCGCCCTCGTCCTCGCGCTCTATTCCGGCAAGCCGGCGCCGGAGATCCTGGCGACCGACGCCATGGACCTGTTCAGGACGCTCGGCCTGTCCGAGCACCTGACCCCGCAGCGCTCCAACGGCGTGCGCTCGATGGTCGAGCGCATCAGGCACGACGCCCGCGCCGCGCTGGCCGCCTGAGGCCGCTCAGCCCCCGGGCGAGGGCCGCGCGTCCGCCGCGCGCCAGCGCCGCAGCCGCCCCGCCTCCGGTCCCCGCGCCTCAGCCGCATAGCCGTAATGCTCGGCGAGCCGCGCCAGCGCGATGACGAGGACGACCTTGGCAGAGCGCGCCGGCCATCCCCGCTCCCGCTCCACCGTCTCGAGTCCCTTGAGGAAGCCGCAGACGTCGATCAGCAGCCCGGCGAGGTCGCGCCCGACCGCCCGCGCCGCCGCGTCCACCCGCCCGCGCGCATCGAGCGTCGCGTCGGCGACCTCGGCCGGCCCGCGCGCGCCGCCGGACGGTTGGCGCGTCCAGTCGAGCGTCACGCGCGGCAGCAGGCCGGCGCGGTCGATGTCGGCGCGCAGCCTCTCGCCGGCCGCGAAGGCCGCGTCGTCGATGAGCGGCCTGCCATCGGCCCCGCGCCGCCTGCGCAGCCACGCGAGCGGGCTTTCCGCCGCGTTCGCAAGCACTTCGATCGTTCCGTCCGCGCCGTCGACGCTGCGGCGTTCGAGGTCGAGGTGGCGGCGCTGGAAGCGGTTGGGTTCGTTGTCGCGGGCTGCGTCGGTCGGCCGGCGGGGCGGGGCGGAAGAACGCCTGGACATCTGAAACTCCTTGATGAAATAAGAAAATATTCTTACTTTGAAATGCGTCTCGCGGCCCGCGCCGCGGTCGTTTCGACATCACCGAACCCTTTTCAGGAGACGATCATGCCGTTTCCCCGCCCGCGAACCCGCGCGCCGATGATAGGCATATTTTCTTTATCTCAGGAAGTCCCTCGCGCCGACGCGGCATCTCGGGCCATCGAGGCCGTCGTTGCGGGCGGCGCAGCCGCCTACGAGCGCTCCCGGGTGCTGCCCCGCCTGCTGCCCCTGGCGCTGGCGCGCCTGCCCGCGCAGGAGCCCGCGCTGACCGCCGCGATCCTGATCCGCCTTGCCCGCGGGCTGCGCGCCGAGCGCCGCCTGGGCCGCGCCGGACACTGGAGCTACGACGTCAACCGCCACATCGCCCTCGCTCAGGCCTTCCGCGCCGAACGGCTGGCGCTCGAGCGACAGGTCCGCGGCCCGTCCTGACCGCGGGATCAGGCGGCGGAAACGCCCTGCAGGAACCGGTCGACGGTGCCGTGGAGGCGCTTGGCCTGGTCGGCGACGTCGATGGCGGCCTGGTTCACCTGCGCCGCCGACTGGTCCGTCTCGCCGACGACGGCATCGAGCTGGCGCATGTCCTGCGCGGCGCTCTCCGTGCCCGAGGCGGCGCGGGCGACGCCCTCGACGATCTCCCCGGTGGCGGACGCCTGCCGCTCCACCGCGCCGACGATCCCGGCGGTGAAGCCCTCGACCTGCTCCATGCGCCGGGCGATCGCCTCGATCGCCTGCACGGCGGAGGCGGACGCCGCCTGGATCGCCCCGATCTGCTCGGCGATGCGGTCGGTCGCCTTCGCGGTTTCTCCGGCGAGGTTCTTCACCTCGGAAGCGACGACGGCGAAGCCGCGGCCGGCCTCGCCGGCGCGGGCCGCCTCGATGGTGGCGTTCAGCGCCAGCAGGTTGGTCTGCGCGGCGATCGCCTGGATGAGGCTCACCACCTCGCCGATGTCCTGCGCCTTGCCGGCGAGGCTCTGCACCGTCGCGGTGGTCTCCCGGGTCGTGGCGGCGGTGGCGAGAACGACCCCGCGGGTCTGGGTGACCTGGGAATCGATGTCCTGGATCGCCGCCGTCAGCGCGTCGGAGGCGAAGGAGACGATGCGCACGCTCTCGGACGCATCGCGGGTGGCCTGCGCCGCCGCCTTGGCGCGTTTGGCGCTCTCGGCGGCGATGCCGGTGAGGGTGCGGGCGGCGAAGGTCATCTGCTCGCTGTTGGACGCGACGGTCGACAGCGCCTCGCGCACGACCGAGCGGAACTCGGCGACCAGCGCGTCCACCCGCGCCTGCCGCGCCTCCTGCCGGCCTCGGTCGAACTCGGATCGCTGCTGCAGCGCGCCGCGTTCCTCGATGCCGTCCTTGACCAGTTGCATGGCGTTGGCGAGCGCGCCGACCTCGTCTTCGCGGTCCAGCGCCGGAACGGCGACGCCGATGTCGCCCTGCGCGAGGCGGCGGGCGACGGTGGCGAGCGCGCGGATCGGCCGCGTCAGCCGGCCCAGCACGGCCCACATGAGCAGGGCCATGACGAGGACGATGACGAGGCCGGCGGCGGAGCCGATCATCAGGCGTTCGTGGAGGCGCGAGTGGACGTTCAGATACGAGTAGCGAATGACGATGACGCCCAGCCGCTCGCCCATGCCCGTCATCACCGGCCGGGCGTGGAAGGAGGACCATCCCGCATCCACCCGGACGCCTTCCGCCGGCGGCCTGGCCGGGTCGATGCCGAGGGTCTCGCGGATGTCCCTGAGAGTGATCGGCCCCTCGCCTCGGGCCCTGTCGGCCAGCGCGTTCGCGACGATGACGCCGCTCCCGTCGACGACCGCCGCCGCATGGACGTCCGGGTCGGAGATCAGGGCTGAAAGCGTGTTGCGGGCCGCGGCGGCGTCGCGCTCCGCCAGCGCGTCGACCAGCAGCGGCGCGACCACCGCGATCATCGCCCGGTTCCTCGCGTCGAAATCGGCCAGGGTCCGCTCACGGCTCAGGTACTGCGATGCGAACACCGCGCAGCCCATCAGCACCGCGAAGACCGCGGAAACCGACGCGACCATGGCGACCTGTAGCGATCTGGGACGTTTGCGGATCAAGGACCGGTTCCACTGCACCCGAGCGACGGCGCACTCTAGGCGTGACCCCTGAAAGCAGCGTTAAGTTGTGCCGGCCTCAGCGCTCGCCTCCTCCTCACTCCGGACGAGCTCCGACAGGCGGCATGGCTCCATCCGGGCTTCCTCCACCAGGGCCGCGAAGCGCCCGGACGCCAGAAACGCATGCTCCAGCGGGCGCGTCGCAACGACGGGGTCGAGCGTCGCCAGTTCGTCGTCGACATGGCCCGGATGGCACATCACGAGGTGGGCCGGCCCGGGGGCGGCGAGGAAGCCGGCGAAGTCCTCCCCGAAGTCGCGCGTCGGATCGAACGGGCTGACCCCGGCGAAGCCGCGATTCGTCGCGCAGCCCGCCCGCTCCGCCTGACGGCGCCAGCCGGCCGACAGGAGGGCGATCACCAGGGCCTTGGCCACCGCCCCGCCCCGCGCCAAGACGTGCCCCGGCGTGTCGAAAGGATCGCGCAGCCACGGCCCCGCGCCGTCCGTCCAGCGCCGGGCGATGGCGTCGAGCAGCGCCGCGCGGACGCCGGGCAGGACATGCACGTGCTGGTGACCGTCAATATAGGCGGGAAGCCGCCCGTAAGCCTCCGCGAACGCGTCGACCTGGCGCAGGACCTCGTCCGACAGGATTCGGCGGTCCATCCCGCCCGCGAACGCGGCGCGGGCCAAACGCCCGAACGGCGGGAGATCATCGCCCGCCCCCCTGACCGGGGAGCGTCCGCCGAGCGGCGCGCCGACCGTGAGGTTCAGGTGCAGCCCGATGTCTGCCGTATCCGCGAACTCCCGCAGCGCCGGCGCGAGCGCGCGCCAGTGCGGGCGGTTCGTCATCGCCCCCGTCCCCGTGATCCGGCGCAGCGCCAGCAGGTCGAGGATGGAGCGCGACACGCCCTGCGTGAGGGCGAAGTCGTCGGCGACGAGCGCGAAGCGGGTCGGGCGGGGCTGGAAGCGGGACATGGCGGGGCAGGATGTAGCATATCCGGCGGCGCGGGCTCATCCGGCTTGCGAAGCATCGCAATGTCGGCTCTTTTTGGGATCAAGAGCGTCGACCGGCGCAAGCGCGTGCCGACCGAGCCCCCACTCCGGCGTGCCGGCGCCGGCGCGCCATCCGGCCCAGTGATCCCGTGACCCAGCCCCAGCCCGATCCGACGCCCGAGCTCAGCCTCGTCATTCCCGTCTTCAACGAAGGCGACAACATCGATGCGCTCGCTGAGCGCGTACAGCCCGTGCTGGAGCGATGCGCCTCCAGTTTCGAGGTGATCTTCGTCGACGACGGCTCGCGCGACGACACGCTCGCGCGCATCCGCGCCCTGAACGCGCGCGACCCGCGCTGGCGCGCGGTCTCCTTCAGCCGCAACTTCGGCAAGGAGATCGCCATCGCCGCCGGCCTCGACCATGCGCACGGGCGCGCCGTCGTGATCATGGACGCCGACCTCCAGCATCCGCCCGAGATGATCGAGACGTTCGTGACGCACTGGCGCGACGGCTACCTGATGGTCTACGGCCAGCGCACCGACCGGGTCGCCGACGGCCCGCTCCGGCGCGGGCTGACGCGGGTCTTCTACCGCCTGTTCCAGGCCTTCGGCGAGACGCCGCTGCCCGAGGGCGCCGGCGATTTCCGCCTGCTCGACCGCAAGGCCGTCGACGCGCTGCGCCAGATGGGCGAGCGGGCGCGCTTCTCCAAGGGCCTCTACGCCTGGATCGGCTTCCGCCAGATCGGCGTGCCGTTCGAGGTCGCGGCGCGCACGCATGGCCAGAGCAAGTTCGACGCGCGAAAGCTGTTCCGCTTCGCCTTCGACGGCATCACGTCCTTCTCGACGCTGCCGCTGAAGCTGTGGACCTATGTCGGCGTCGGCGTGTCGGTGCTGGCCTTCCTCTTCGCCGTCTATTTCATCATCGAGACCATGATCCGCGGCGTGGACGTGCCGGGCTTCGCCTCGCTGATCGTGTCGGTGATGTTCTTCTCCGGCGTCCAACTCATCTCGCTGGGCGTCATCGGCGAATACATCGGCCGCATCTTCGCGGAGGTGAAGCGCCGCCCGCTCTACATCGTCGGCGACAGCGTCGGCCTGGACGATCCCGCCCTCCAGCAGGCGCGGCCCGCCGGCCCCGAGAGGCGCAAGGCGTGAGGACGCCCGTTCTCCTCCCGCGTCCATCCCCCCACCAACTTCCTCATCCTGAGGAGGCTGCGCAGCGGCCGTCTCGAAGGACGCAGGATGGTCGGGCTGCGGGGTGGTGCAGCGGCACGATGCTGCGTCCTTCGAGACGCGGTCCTGCCGGACCGCTCCTCAGGATGAGGACCATGGAGGAGGCCAAGGAGGCCAGGGCGGCCGTAACGACGGGAGCAGGCGGCCGGCCATGCTGAAGAGCATCCTGTCCGTCGGTTCGTTCACCCTGCTGTCGCGCGTCACGGGGTTCGTGCGCGACGTGGTGATGGCGGCGGTCATGGGCACGGGGCTCGTAGCCGACGCCTTCGTGGTGGCGCAGCGGCTGCCGAACCATTTCCGCGCGATCTTCGGCGAGGGAGCGTTCAACTCCGCCTTCGTGCCGAGCTACGCGAAGGCGCTGGAGACCAGGGGGCAGGAGGCCGCGCTGCTGCTCGCCGGCCGGCTGATGACGCTGCTGATGCTGGCGATCGGAGCGCTGACGGTCCTCGCCTTCGTCTTCATGCCGCAGTTCGTCGCCCTGCTGGCTCCGGGCTTCCCGGACGAGCCGGAGAAGTTCTCGCTGGCGGTGACGCTGACGCGCATCACCTTTCCCTACCTGTTCTTCATCGTGCTGGTGACGCTGCTGTCGGGCGTGCTCAACGCCGCCGACCGCTTCGCCGCCGCCGCAGCCGCGCCGGTGCTGCTCAACGTCGCGATGGTGGCGGCGCTCGCCGTCGCGTTCCTGTTCCCGACCGCCGGCCACGCCGCCGCCTGGGGCGTCGCGGCGGCGGGCGTGCTGGAACTCGCGCTGCTGGTCTTCGCGGCGCATCGTGCCGGCTGCCTGCCCCGGCCCCGCGCCATCGCCTGGGATGCCGACCTCTCGCGCTTCTTCCGCACCCTCGGGCCGGCGGTGATCGGCGCGGCCGGCGTGCAGATCGCGATGTTTGCCGACACCATCATCGCCTCCCTGCTGCCGACGGGATCGGTGTCCTCGCTCTACTACGCCGACCGGCTCTACCAGTTGCCCGTCGGGGTGATCGGCATCGCCGCCGGCACCGTGGTCCTGCCCACCAT
>JAIYAB010000321.1 GCA_027489275.1 Hyphomicrobiales bacterium | reverse complement strand
TCGATCACGCTCTTCCTGCCGCGCCTGTTCGGGTACACATGACCCAAGCCACCTCCGAGACCGCGTTCGTCACCGGCGCCGCCCAGGGGATCGGGCTGGCCATAGCCCGACGCCTTGCGCAGGACGGCTTTCGCGTCGTCGCCATGGACCGCAACGCCGCCGCGCTGGGAGCGGCGGCGGAGGCCCTCCGGGAAACCGGCGTGGACGTGCTGGCCGCGCCCTGCGACGTGTGCGACCGGGCGGGCATCGCCGCCGTCCTCGGCCGCGAGGCGCGGGTCGACGTGATGGTGACGGCGGCCGGGATCTACGAGGACGCGCGCGTCCTCGACCTCGGCGAGGACGCCTTTCGCCGCATGCTCGACGTGAACGTGGTCGGCACCTTCATCCCGGCGCAGGAAGCGGCGCGCCGGATGGGCGCGGGCGGACGCATCGTCACGATCTCCTCGCGCGGGGCGTTGGGCGGGACCCGCTTCGCGCACTACGTCGCGTCGAAGGCGGCAGTCGTCGGCCTGACGCGCGCCATGGCGATGGAGCTCCGGCCGGCGCGAATCGCGGTGAACTCCGTCGCCCCCGGCTTCACCGACACGCCCATGACGCGATCCGCCCCGCCGGAGATGTTTTCCGCCTGGGAAGCGCTGGAGCCCTCGGGCAAGGCGGCGTCGCCGGACGAGATCGCCCACGCGGTGGCCTTCCTCGCTTCGCCGCGCACGAGCTTCATCACCGGCCAGACGCTCTTCGTCGACGGCGGCAAGTCCCTCGGCGGGCTGTCAATCTGAACGGGGCGGCGGCCGTGTGAGCCGTGCCGAGGCGGTGGGGCTGGGCGATGGTGCATCCTTCGCGACGCGGGCTTCGCCCGCTCCTCTGGATGAGGACCCCTGCAGGATACACCGCACGCAGACGGCACCGGACGCACATGGGCTCTGCGTGGTTCCGGTGTAGGCTCGGTTCGTCCTTCATCGGCACGCCGGACATCCCATGTGGCGCCTGATCCGAACCCTTGCCGCCTTCGTGGGCGGCGTCATCCTGACTTATGTGCTGGTGCTGGTCGCGGCCTTCACATTCTGGTCGTTCGTGCCGACGCCCGACCCGACCAAGCAGATCGCCGCGACCGTTTTCATCATCGTCGGTCCGACGGTCGCGCTGATCGGCGGGATCTGGCTGGCGGCATGGGCAGCAAGGGGCCGGGCTCCGTGGCCGGTGACCGCGTGGGCGCGCGGAATGCAGATGCGGAGGCAGGCCATGGCGGCGGCCGCGGCCATTCCCGTTCCCGCGGCGAGCGCGGCCGAACGCGTGGTCGGCTGGCTGTTCGCGGTTCTGGGCGGCGGCGGAATTGCCGTCGGCATCGCGGGGATCGCAATCTTCTGGGGTGACGGCGACCCGCGGCTGAAGATCCCCGTGCTCTACCTGCTGCCGGTGTTCATGCTCGCCGTCGTCGGACTGCTCGGCCCGGCGCTGCTCGGCGGCATCGGCCTGCTGCGCGGCCGGGTGTGGGGGCGGCCCGTCGTCACCGTCACGGCGATCCTGCTGCTGCTGCTCGTTCCCGTCGGCACCATCGCCGGGATCGCCGCGCTGCTCGTGCTGCACGGCCACCGCCTCCGGCGCCGGGCGCCGGCAGACCGCGCCGCGGCAGGAGGATACGCGGGACCGGCGACCTGCATCCACCTTGCACCCATCGAACAGGCCAGCGCGGCATCGGGCATCGCGGTTACCCGCCGCGGCGGGCGGCAGGCGGAGATCCACTGCACTGCGTATCCGCCGTCGCTGCAACGGCTGTTGCCGGCCGGTTCGCCGGTGGTGCTCGAGGAACAGACTGCCTCGGACCAGTCGCGCCACGGTCTTCCGCGATTGACGCTGCGCTGCACCGCGTGCGAGGCCCGGCTCGTCTTCGACGCCGCGGCCGCGCCGCCCCCGGCGGCGGCCCGGCCGTGGAGCCGCTGAGCGTAGCGGCGGCAACGAGCGGGCCGCCCCGACTCAGGAGGCCTGCCGCCAGAACGCGTCGTTGGGAACCGCGCCGTCCGCGTCCGCGCTGAGTTCGGGCCTGATGCGCAGCAGGCGGTACATGTCGATGGCGCCCATGTTCTTCACCTCGACGGCGCCGCGCGCCTCGGTGACGAAATGGGAGCCCACGTGGTGCATGGTGCTGGCCGAGATCGTCACGCCGCCCGGCGGGCAAGCGGCCTCCAGCCGCTGGGCCACGTTCACGCTGTTGCCCCATACGTCGTAGCTCAGGCGCTTCTTGCCGACCATGCCGGCGATGATGGGGCCGGTGTTGATCCCGATCCGCAGCTCCCAGGCCGCGAGCCGCAGCTTGATGCGCTGGGCGTTCCCGCGGTGGACGAAGGCCTGGATCTGCAGCGCCGCCAGGCAGGCGTCGAGGGCGTGGGTGCGGGTGGGTTCCGGCACGCCGGCGATGCACAGATACGCGTCGCCGATCGTCTTGAGCGGCTCGACGCGATTGTCCCCGGCGATCTCGTCGAACCGCCCGAAATGCGAGCTGAGCTGGCCCAGCAGCTGCGCGGGATCATGCGTCTCGGTGAGCCGGGTGAAGCCCTTGAAGTCGGCCAGCATGACCGTGGCGTCGTCGAAGAACCGCGGCGCAACGGCGCCGTCCGCCTTCAGTTCGTCGGCGATGGAGGCCGGCAGCATCGAGCGCAGCAGCCCGTCGAGCTTGCGCTCGGACTGCGCGGCCGCGTCGCGCGCCGCAGAGAGCTCCGCCACTCTTTCGTCGCGTTCGAGGATCTGCCTGCGCATCTCCAGCTGCGCCATGGTCTGCTGCGCGAGCCGCCGCACCGCCTCGCGCTGGGCCGGCGTGAGCTCCCGCGGCACGAAGTCGACGACGCACATGGTGCCCAGCGCGAACCCGTTGCGGTTGATGAGCGGCATCCCGCAGTAGAACCGCAGGTTGGGTGGCCCGGTGACCACGCCGATGTCGCTGAACCGGCTCTCGAGCAGGTCCGGGACGTAGATCATGTCGTTCGCGCACACCGTCGCGTGGCACACCGTGAGCTCGCGCGGACACTCGACGAAGTCGGACGGCAGGCCGTACTTCGACTTGAACCACTGCCGGTGGTCGTCGACGATGCTGATCAGCGCGACCGGGCAGTTGCAGATGGCCGCCGCCAGCTCCGTCAGGGAGTCGTGGGCGAACTCCGGCGGCGTATCGAGGATGTGGTAGCGCGCGATCTCGGCGACCCGCGCGCTCTCGTCGGCGACTTGACTCACGTTCATCGGAGACCTCGCCAGCGGTGCAATCGTCCGGCGATCATCCGCCCCGCGCCCGGTGACCGCAATCACAGATTGCCGACATGCGATCCGGTTTTGCCGATTGCACCGACGCTGCTTGCCCGAGGTTGCGAACGGACTTGCGACGCGCGGAAAGGCCGGCTCGCGGTGGCGGGCCCCTCAGGCTCCGCCGTCGGCCATCGCCCGCAGCGCCTGCGCCGTCGCCTCGTCGGTGGGAAAGAACATTTCCAGGGCGAGTTCCGACAAGGTCACGTCGACCGGCGTGCCGAACACCGTGGTCGTCGTGATGAGCGCGAGATCGCCCAGCGGCGTGCGCAGCCGCAGCGGCACGGCGACATCGCCATAGCGCGCCTCGCCCGGGTCCGCGGCGGGATCGCCGGTCGCGGGAAGGGCGACGAGTTCCTGGCGCAGCGCCGCCAGCGCGGCATCGCCCGTCAACTCGACCTGCGCGCGCAGCCTGTCGAGGATGTGGAAGCGCCACGTTCCCAGGTTGAGGATGTGGGGCGCGAGCCCCCCGGGTGCCAGCGACAGGCGCAGCACGTTCACCGGCGGCGCGAGCAAGGCCGGGTCGGCGATGAGGCCCAGCAACCGCGTCACGGCGGCGTTCGCGCTGACGAGCCGCCAGAGGCGATCGACGGCCAGCGCGGGATAGGGCTCGTGCCCCTTCAGGATCATGTCGATCGCACGTCGCGCCGGGGCGAGGTCCGGATCGTCGAGGGACCGCTCGGGAAACACGGGTGCGTAGCCGGCCGCCAGCACCATGGCGTTTCGCTCGCGCAGCGGCACGCCGAGGTGGTCGGCAATCCGCAGAATCATGTCGCGGCTGGGCGTCGACCGCCCGCTCTCGATGAAGCTGAGGTGCCTCTGGCTGATCTCCGCATCGAGCGCGAAGTCGAGCTGCGACAGCCGGCGCCGGCGACGCCAGTCGCGGATCTGGATGCCGACGGTGCGGGCGGGCATGGCAAGGGGTTTCGTCATGCCGGCACGATGACGCGAAACGCGGCGCGATCCAATGACCTGCGAGGTAATCGACTTCGCCGGCCACGGCGTGATCCTGCGGGCATCGACAACACGGGAGACACGATCATGTCGACACGCTTCGAGCCCAGCCGCCTGCTCCGCCTGGCCCTGAAGGGCGACGCCCTCGCCAGCGGCGCCGCCGGCCTACTCCTCGTCGCGGCCGCCGGGCCGCTCGCCGGCCCGCTCGGGCTGCCACAGCCGCTTCTGCTGTGGGCGGGGCTGCTGTTCCTGCCCTGGGCGGCCTTCGTCGGCTGGCTCGGGACGCGGCCCACGCTGACGCCGGCGATGGTGTGGACCGTCGTCGTGCTCAACGTGGCCTACGTCGTTGACTGCGTCGCGGCGCTGTTGCTGGGATGGCTGATGCCGACCGGCCTCGGTATCGCCTTCGTGCTCGCACAGGCCGCGGCGGTTCTCGTCCTGGCCCAGGCGCAGTTCGTCGGCCTGCGGCAATCGGCGAGTTCGCGGGCGATGGCAGCCGCCTGAGCGCGGCCGCCCCTCCGAATGTCGGGAGGCCGGCCGTCAGAGCGGCGGCCGGCCTCCCGACGCAGCCCCCTGCCGCGGCGCGACGTGGGAGATGGCTACTGTCCGGCCGCCTCCCGGCCGGCGCGGCGCTCGCCCCTCAGCACGACGTAGATCGCCGGGATGACGAGGACGGTGAGCAGCGTGGAGGAGGCGAGGCCGAACAGCAGCGAAATGGCGAGACCCTGGAAGATCGGGTCCGTGAGGATCACCGCCGCGCCGATCATGGCGGCGAGCGCCGTGAGCAGGATGGGCTTGAAGCGGATTGCGCCGGCCTCCAGAACGATCTCCTT
>JAIYAB010000303.1 GCA_027489275.1 Hyphomicrobiales bacterium | reverse complement strand
TCCGACGAACACCGCCTCGCCGACGAGGAAATGGCCGATATTCAGCTCGCGGACCTCCGGCAGCGTCGAGATGTGCTGTGCCGTGGCATAATCCAGCCCATGGCCGGCGTGGACCTCGAGGCCCATCGATGCGCCCAGGACGGCGGCGGCGCGCAGCCGCTCGAACTCCGCCTCGGCCCGGACGCCGTCTCCGGCCTCGACAGCCTCGCACCACGTGCCGGTGTGGAGCTCGACCACCGGCGCACGCAGCTTCACCGCCATCTCGACGGGAGCGGCGTCCGCTTCGATGAAGAGCGAGACGCGAATTCCGGCATCGACGAGGCGGGCGATGATCGGCGCGAGGTGATTGTGCCCCCCCACGACGTCGAGGCCGCCCTCGGTCGTGCGTTCCTCGCGCTTCTCCGGCACGAGGCAGACCGCATGGGGCATCACGTCCAGCGCGATCGTCACCATCTCCTGCGTCGCGGCCATCTCGAAGTTGAGCGGCACGCCGATGGCGTCCTTGAGAGCGCGCATGTCGGCATCGCGGATGTGGCGGCGATCTTCCCGCAGGTGCGCGGTAATGCCGTCCGCCCCGGCCTCGATCGCCTCATGATCGTCGGTCTCGGTTCCGATCTCTGCGACATCCGGCGTATCGAGAAGACGCTGGAGCGCTTCGGCGCGCGCTTCGTCGAGCGGGTCTTCACCGAGACCGAGCGGCGCAAGTCCGAGCGCCGCGCCCAGCGCGCCGGTTCCTATGCCAAGCGCTTCGCCGCCAAGGAGGCCTGCGCCAAGGCGCTCGGCACCGGCTTCAGCCGCGGGGTGTTCCTGCGCGACATCGGCGTGGTGAACCTGCCCTCGGGTGCGCCCACGCTGGCGCTGACCGGCGGCGCCGGCGAGCGCCTGCGCGCGCTCCTGCCGCCCGGCCACGAGGCGGTGATCCACGTCACGCTGACCGACGAGTACCCTCTCGCCCAGGCTTTCGTGGTCATCGAGGCGCGACCGACCGCCCCGGCGGACCGACGCGCGTTGCCATGAGGCGGGCTCAGGGTCTATATCGCCCTGCCTGACGGCCAGACGCGGACGGGCTATCCGGGAACCACTTCATGACGGAGCCGAGCGGCGTGGCCAGCGACAAGACGACGAAGACCGAAGGCGGGACGTGGGAGACGATCAAGGTGATCGTCCAGGCGCTCCTGATCGCGGCGGTGGTGCGCACGTTCCTCTTCCAGCCCTTCAACATCCCGTCGGGATCGCTGATCCCCACGCTGCTGATCGGCGACTACCTGTTCGTCTCCAAATACTCTTACGGCTATTCGCGCTACTCGATACCCTTCAGCCCGCCGCTGTTTTCGGGCCGGGTGTGGGCGGCCGAGCCGCAGCGCGGCGACATCGCCGTGTTCAAGCTGCCGCGCGACAACTCGACCGACTACATCAAGCGCGTGATCGGGCTTCCCAACGACCGGATCCAGATGGTCGACGGGGTGGTGACGATCAACGGCCAGCCGGTGAAGAAGGAGCGGGTGGGCCGCCAGGACGTCCCGGCCGGCGCCGGTCTGCGCGACCAGGCGACGTTCTACCGGGAGACGCTGCCCAACGGCATCAGCTACGTCATCCAGGAACTCGACATGTTCGGGAACCGGCTCGGCCGGAACACGCCCGTCTACGTCGTGCCGCCGAATCACTATTTCATGATGGGCGACAACCGCGACAACTCGCTCGATTCGCGCGACATGTCCTCGCAGGGCGTCGGCTACGTGCCGTTCGAGAACTTCATCGGGCGGGCCGAGGTCATCTTCTTCTCGATCGAGGAGGAGGGCGCCGCGTGGCGGGTGTGGGAATGGCCGTGGACGGTCCGCTGGGGGCGGCTGTTCAAGCCGGTCGGCTGATGGGGCGCGCCAAGCCGGGGTTCGCGGAGCTCGAGGAAGCCATCGGCCACCGCTTCACGGACCGCAGCCTCGCCGAACGCGCGCTGACGCACATCAGCGCCCTGCCGGGTTCGCCCGCCGAAGGGCCGCATTACCAGCGCTTCGAGTTCCTCGGCGACCGGGTGCTGGGGCTGGCCGTGGCCGACATGCTGTTTCGCGCGTTTCCCCAGGCGACGGAGGGCGAACTGTCGCGCCGGCTCGCCCATCTCGTGCGCCGGGAGACCTGCGCGGAGGTCGCGACGGCGTGGTCGGTGAGCCGGCACGTCATCCTCGGCGTCGGCGAAAGGCAGTCGGGCCTGCGCAAGAAGGAGGCGCTTCTCGCCGACGTGTGCGAAGCTCTGATCGCGGCGGTCTTCATCGACGGCGGCTTCGCTGCAGCGGCGGCTGTGGTGGAGCTGGCCTTCGGGCTGAAGATGGACGAGCCGGGCCGGTCCGTCCGCGATGCCAAGTCGTCGCTGCAGGAGTGGGCCATGGGCCGCGGACTGCCGGCGCCGCGCTATGACGAGGTCGCCCGCAGCGGTCCCGATCACGCGCCGCAGTTCCGGATCGCGGCGGTGGTGAAGGGGTTCGAGCCGATCGAGGCCGAAGGGCGCTCGAAGCGGCTCGCGGAGCAGGCCGCCGCCCAGGCCTTCCTGCAACGGGAAGGGCTCGGCGAGACGGCCCGGGAGGATGACGCGTGAGCGACGAACAGAAGCCCGGCCAGAATCCCGGCGAAGGAAACACACGCTGCGGCTTCGTGGCGCTGATCGGCGCGCCGAACGCCGGCAAGTCCACGCTGCTGACCGCGCTGGTCGGCGCCAAGGTGTCGATCGTCTCGCGCAAGGTGCAGACGACGCGTGCGCTCGTGCGCGGCATCGCGCTCGCGGGCACGGCGCAGATCATCTTCGTCGATACGCCCGGCATCTTCGCGCCCAAGCGCCGGCTCGACCGTGCGATGGTGACCTCGGCGTGGGGCGGGGCGGGGGACGCCGATGTCGTCGCACTGCTGGTCGACGCGCGCAAGGGCGTCGACGAGGAGGTCGAGGCGATCCTCGGCCGGCTGGGCGAACTGAAGCAGCGCAAGGTGCTGATCCTCAACAAGATCGACACCATCGACCGCACCCGCCTGCTGGGCCTCGCGGCCGACCTCAACGCCCGCCACGGCTTCATCGAGACCTTCATGGTCTCCGCCGTCACCGGCGACGGCGTCGCCACCATGCGCGACCGCCTCGCCGCCATGATGCCGGAGGGGCCATGGCTCTTCCCGGAGGACGAGGTGTCCGACGCGCCGCTGCGCTCGCTCGCCGCCGAGATCACCCGCGAGAAGCTCTACGAGCGCCTGCACGACGAGTTGCCCTACCAGTCCACCGTCGAGACCGACCAGTGGAAGACGCTGAAGGACGGCTCGGCACGGGTGGAACAGACCATCTTCGTCACCCGCGAGAGCCAGCGCCGCATCGTGCTCGGCCACGGCGGCCAGACGATCAAGGCGATCGGGGAGGCGGCCCGCAAGGACATCGCCGAGGCGGCCGACTGCAAGGTGCACCTGTTCCTGTTCGTGAAGGTGCGCGAGAACTGGATCGACGACCCGGCGCGCTACCGCGAGATGGGGCTGGAGTTCCCGCGCAACTGACGGCGCGTCCCCCCGGGACGCCCTGGATGGAGACATCGGCGTGGAGTGGACCGACGAGGGCATCGTGATGGGCGTTCGCCGCCACGGCGAGGCCAACGTGCTGCTCGAACTGATGACCCGCGGGCATGGCCGCCATCTCGGCCTCGTGCGCGGCGGCCGCTCGACGCGGATGCAGGCGGTGCTGCAGCCCGGCAACGGCGTCGCCGTGACGTGGCGCGCGCGGCTCGAGGACCACCTCGGCGCCTTTGCCGTCGAGGGGACGGACCTGCGTGCAGCCCGGCTGATCGCGTCACCGCCGGGGCTCTACGCGCTCGGGATGCTGGGCCACCTCGTGCGCCTGTTGCCCGAGCGGGAGGCCAATCCGGGCCTGTTCGAGGCGCTGCGCATCGTCGTGGAGGCGCTCGACGAGCCGGCGCTCGCCGCGCCCCTCCTCATCCGCTTCGAACTCGCCATCCTGTCCGAACTCGGCGTCGGCCTCGACCTGACATGCTGCGCCGTGACGGGCGGGCGCGACGACCTCGCCTACGTCTCGCCGAAGTCCGGCCGGGCGGTGTCGGCGGCGGCGGGCGAGGCGTGGAAGGACCGGCTCCTCGCGCTGCCCCGCTTCCTCGTCGATGGCCAGGGCCGTGCGTCCCCCGACCCCGTTGACCTTGCCGCGGGCTTTGCCTTGACGGGCCATTTCCTCGCCCGACATGTTCTCGAGCCGAGGGGCATCCCCATGCCCGACGTCCGGGCTGCGCTGATCGCCTCCGTCGCGTCGCAGGCCCGCAACGAGGAAGGACGAACGTCATGACCGGACGGATCGGGACCATCGCGCATGTCATGCCGAGGCTGCGGCCGGCCGCAGCGGCAGCGCTTCTCCTCGCCGCGTGCGGCCTCGCCCCGGGCGCCGACGCGCAGACGCCGCCCACGCCTCCCCCGTCCGCCCCACCGGGTGCGACGCCGCCCGGATCGACGGGCAGGCCGCTCGTGCAGATCGTGGTGCGCGCGCAGGGGACGGGCGACCGCTTTCCTTCCACCTATTCCCTGCTCTGCGAGGAAGGCCGCTTCTGCACCGCCGTCTTCGACGTCGCCCGCCGCCGTGCCGAAGGCGCGACCGGAAACCCGCCCCCGCCGTCCCGCATCGAGATCGGCATCTGGTCGCGCCCGGAGGGCGAGGTGATGCTGGTGCCGGTCACCGGCACGACCAAGCTGATGCTGAACTGCAGGCCCTCCCAGATGATCTCCACCAAGGGGCGCAGCGAGGCGCCGCGCGTCCGCTATTCCGTGCACGAGCCAGATCCGGGCTGCGACGGCGCCACGGCGCGCGCGCCCGCCGAGAAGGCGATCGCCGCCATCGAGGTCGTCGTGCGGCCCGCCGCGCTCGTGCGCGGGCAGCGGACCTGACCACCTAACCTGGGGACCGCCGGCCCGAGAGGCCCGGACGGCCTTGCCGCGACTCGCCGTGTTCGCTAAGCGTTCCGCTCTTTCCGGGGTCGGGCAGAGGGAACGAGCGCTTGGGCAAGCCGGTTGATCCGCCGCCGCCGACGGGTGGCGGCGTCGAGAACATCGATCTGAAGGACGCGCTCGAGGAGCGCTACCTCGCCTATGCGCT
>JAIYAB010000060.1 GCA_027489275.1 Hyphomicrobiales bacterium | reverse complement strand
TGGTAGCGGAGGAGGGACTCGAACCCCCGACACAAGGATTATGATTCCTCTGCTCTAACCAGCTGAGCTACTCCGCCCCGTGTCATCCTTCGCCGTGCGGCTGCCGGATGGAGCGGGGTTCGGTCGGTGCGCCCCCGCAAGGCAGCGGCGGTATAGGACGCGGGCGCGAGCGGTGTCAAGGATCGGCGGCGGGCCGGCGTCGCTTCAGCCGGCCTTTCGGATCCGCACCAGCGTGAACAGCGAGAGCGGGGGCAGGTCGCGGCGCTCCAGCAGGGTCATGTCGGGGCGGGCGGCGATCCAGTCGCCGATGGTGGCGAAGGGGAATTCCGGCCGCCAGCCGAGACTGGCGCTGCGCCGGCCGAGCCAGCGCTCCACGGCGGCGCGGGGGCCCTGCTCGGCGCCGACATGGTTGACCAGCACGATCTCGCCGCCGGGGCGCACCACGCGGGCGAACTCCTCCAGCGTGGCGGCGGGGTCGGGCACCACGGTCATCACGAAGGGGGCCACCACGGCGTCGAAGGCGTCGTCGGGGAAGCCGAGCTTCATCGCGTCCATGACGCACAGGCCGGCGACGGCGGCGAGGCGCTCGCCCAGCACGCGGGCGCGGGCGCGCTTCAGCATGGCCTCCGAGAGGTCGACGCCGGTGACGCTGGAGGCGGGGGAGAACATCGGCAGTTCGAGGCCCGTGCCGACGCCGACGTCGAGGATGCGCGGGCCGCAGGCTTCGGCCGCGGCGACGGCGGCCCTGCGGCCGGGTCCCATGGCGGCTGTGAAGACGAGGTCGTAGACCGGCGCCCAGCGCGCATAGGCGGCCTCGACGGCCGAGTTGTCGAGGACGGGCGCGGCGCCGGACATTGGCTCAGGAGGCTGCGGCGACCGCCGCGGGCTGCGGCTGGCGGGCTGGGGAGGCGGCGAGGGGCAGCGCGGCGCGGATGACGCCGCCGCCGAGCACGCGGGCGCGCTCCGAGGCGTCCTCGTACACGACGCAGGCCTGGCCGGGGGAGACGCCGTACTCGCCGTCCAGCAGCTCGACCTCGGCCTCGCCATCGACGAGGCGCAGCAGGCCGGCCTGCGGCGCGCGGGTGGAGCGCACGCGCACCGCGACGTCGAGGCCTTCGGCGGGCAGGGCGGACAGCGGCGCGTCGCCCAGCCAGTTGAACTCCTTCAGCGACACGCGCCGCGTGGCCAGCGCCTCGCGCGGGCCCACGACGACGTGGCCTCGCGCGGCGTCGATGCGCACGACGTAGAGCGGCTCGCCGGCGGCGAGGCCGAGGCCGCGGCGCTGGCCCACGGTGTAGCGGATGATGCCGGCATGACGGCCGAGGACGCGGCCGTCGACATGGACGATGTCGCCCTCGCGCGAGGCCTCGGGCTTCAGCCGCTCGATCACGTCGGTGTAGCGGCCGGAGGGCACGAAGCAGATGTCCTGGCTGTCGGCCTTGTCGGCGACGGAGAGGCCGAAGCGGCGGGCGAGCTCGCGCACCTGCGCCTTCGGCATCTCGCCGAGCGGAAAGCGCACCATGGCGAGCTGGGCCGGCGTCGTGGCGTAGAGGAAATAGCTCTGGTCGCGGTCGGCGTCGGCCGCCCGGTGCAGGGCCCGGCCGCCGTCCGGCCGGGCGCGGCTGGCGACGTAGTGGCCGGTGGCCAGCGCGGCGGCGCCGAGGTCCTGCGCGGTGGCGAGCAGGTCGCGGAACTTGATCTGCCGGTTGCACTCGATGCAGGGCACGGGCGTCTCGCCGGCAAGGTAGCTGTCGACGAAGCGGTCGATCACCTCGTGGCGGAAGCGGCTCTCGTAGTCGAGCACGTAGTGGGGAATGCCGAGGGATTCCGCGACGCGGCGCGCATCGTGGATGTCCTGCCCGGCGCAGCAGGAGCCGGCCCGGTGAACCGCGTCGCCGTGATCGTAGAGCTGGAGCGTGACGCCGACGACGTCGTAGCCCTCCGCCTTCAGCAGACCAGCGACGACCGACGAGTCGACGCCGCCCGACATGGCGACGACGACGCGGGTCTCCTCCGGCCGGCCGGGAAGGTCGAGGCTGTTGGGCATGGCTCCGTCGGGGTTGGGGCTCTTCGACCACGTCCATATAGGTTTTCCGGGCCTGCGTCCAAGGCGGCCGCCCCGATCGGCCCGGCAGATTCTGCCGGGGGCGGCGCTTCCTGCCTGCGCGCGGTGGGGTGGCGGGGGCGCAAGGCCTTGGAATCGCTGACTCCGTGGACTGGCCTGCGCCTTGCGTCAGGGGATCGACCCATCGGGCGGCCCGTTCGCCCGTGACCGCGGATACCGACGATGCAGACGACCGAGACGCGCAGCCCCACGCTCGACCCCCGCCCCGCTCCGCGGCGGCAGGACCCGCAGCCCCGGCGCGCCGATGCCTTCGAGGCCGAACTCGCGACGGTGCCCGAGCGGGACGCGCCGCCGCCGCGGCCGAGGGATGCCGAGCGGACAGAGCGGGCGGCGCCGGAGCGCGACGACGCGCCGCCGACCCGGCGCCGGGACGAGCCGCGGTCCGCCCCGCAGGACGAGCCTCGCGGTGCGAAATCCCCCGCGACAGGGGCGCGGCAGGAGACGGACCGCCAGGACGAAGCCCGCGCCGCGGCCGACGAGGCCCGCGTCGCCGGCGACACCGTCCCGGGCGAGGACGAGGCCGTGGCGAAGGACGCGGCTGAGGCGAAGACTTCGGACGCCGTAGCCGATCAGACTGCGATGCCCGCGCCGCCGATGCCGGAGCCGCCGGCCCAGGTTCCGCCGCCGGCTCCGCCCGGACAGGCGGTGTCCGCTGCCGTACAGGCCGCCCTGGCCGCCGCGCAGCAGCAACAGCAGGACCAGACGGCCCCCGCGACGCCGCCGCAGGGCGCTGTCGTCGCGGCTGCGGCGGTCCAGGCCGCCGGCGCGGCGAAGGCCGTGCGCCCGGCAGGCGGACCCGGCGCGGGCGTTCCGCAGCCGACGGCCGGCGAGACGGAGGCGACGGACGGCGAAGGCGAGGGCGAGGGCGGCGAAGCGTCGGTCGCGTCGGAGGCCGCTGCTCCGGCCAAGGGCGAGGTGTCCGTTCCCGATGCTCCGAAGACGCCCCGTGTGGCTGCGCTGCCTCAGGGCGCGCAGCCGAGCGCCGTCGATTCCGTCGCGCAGGCGGCGCAGGCGCCGGCAGGCGCTCCCGGCGAGGCCGCGAAGGCCGCCGACTCTCCCGCCGGCGAGGCGAAGGAGCGCAAGGTCGGGCTCGACGCGCCCGCGCCCGGCGCCTCTCCCTCCGAGATGCAGGCGCTGCGCGCGGACATTGCCGGCGCGTCGACCGAGACCGTGAAGGTCACCGTCACGCCGCTGCCGTCGCTGCAGCCGGGCGCGTTCGGCGGCGTCGGGCAGGACATGCCCGCCCCCCAGCAGGCGGGCGGGCCGGCGCAGGCTCCGCAGACGCCCCCCACGCCGGTGGCCATGCTCCCTATCGAGATCGGCATGCGCGCGCTCGACGGCCAGCAGCGCTTCGAGATCAGGCTCAGCCCCGAAACGCTGGGCCGCATCGACGTGCGCCTCGACATCGCCGAGGACGGCGCCGTGAAGGCGCATATCGTCGTCGACAGGGCCGACACGCTCGGGCTTCTGCAGCGCGACTCCCGGACGCTGGAGCGCGCTTTCGAGCAGGCCGGGCTGAAGACGGGCGACGGTGCCCTGCAGTTCTCCCTCGGCGGCCAGAGCCAGGGCGGCCAGAACGCGGGCGGCCAGGGGCAGGAGGCCGCGCGCCGGCCTGCCCCGGGCGATCTCCAGGAGCGCACGGACGCTTCCGCCCGCGACCTTGCCGCCGCCATCCGGACCCTCGGCGTCTCCGCCGGCGGGCTCGACATCAGAATCTGAGGAGCGAGCACCATGGCCACCACCGGCGTCACCGGCACGACGACCACGGCTTCGACGAGTACGGCGGCGAGCTCGTCCTCGGGCGCCAACTCCTCGAAGATGCTGGCGGGCAACTTCGACAAGTTCCTGCTGCTGCTGACCACGCAGCTGAAGAACCAGAGCCCGCTCGACCCGCTCGACACCAACCAGTTCACGCAGCAGCTGGTGCAGTTCGCGTCGGTGGAGCAGCAGATCAAGTCGAACGACATGCTGTCGTCGCTGCTGACCGCGACCAAGGCGTCGACGGCGACGAACGCGCTGGGCTTCGTCGGAATGCAGGTCACCGCCGACGGCACCACGACCAAGCTCGAGAACGGATCCGCGTCGTGGAACTTCAACGCGCCGCGCGCCGGCTCGGGCACGGTCACCGTGCGCGACAAGTCCGGCTCGACCGTGTTCAGCCAGCCGACCACCTTCACGCCCGGCGCGCAGGCGTTCCGCTGGAACGGGCAGACCAATGCGGGCGGTTCGGCGCCGGCGGGCGACTACACGATCTCCGTCGCGGGCACCGACCTGCAGGGCAAGTCGATGACGGTGGCGACGGAAATCATCGGAACGGTCGACAGCGTCGACCTGACGGGCGAGTCCGCGATGCTCAACATCGGCGCGGCGCGCGTGCCCGTCGACAAGGTGAAATCGATGCGCAAGCCCGCGGCGTGAGGCCGGCGGTCCCCCGCCCGGCCCCGGACCGCCCGCGCGGTCCTTGCCGCCATGCGCCGAGGCGGGCGGACCCCCAAGCGGTCCTCGAACCCCTCGCGCACCGCCAACGAAGGAAGCTTGCAATGGCCTCGATCCCACCCGCCGCAGCATCGTCGGATCGGCTTCGAGACGATGCCGGAAAACACCCAGCCGGCTTAGGTAATTCTTAAGCGGGCGGAGCCTATCGTCTCATATGACGTTGGTCAGTTGAGTTGTGTGAGCGTACAATGACCGAACCCTACCGGCCGAGGGTGAAATACGTGATTGGGCCCGATGGCAGCCCGCTGACGATCGCCGACCTGCCGCCCGCGAATACGCGGCGGTGGGTGATCCGGCGCAAGGCGGAAGTCGTCGCGGCCGTTCGGGGAGGTCTCCTCAGTCTCGAGGAAGCCTGTACCCGCTACACCCTGACGGTGGAAGAGTTCCTGTCCTGGCAGGCCTCGATCGACCAGCATGGTCTTGCGGGGCTGCGGACGACCAGGATCCAGCAATATCGCCATTGAGTGATCTTCCTCACTCTTTTGCCACCCTCAATTGCAAAAGGCGTCGGAAACATCCGGCGCCTTTCGCTTTTTCGGGCCGGCGGGCCCGGCCATTAACCGTTCGCTAACCCTGCACGCGGCAATTTTTGCCTAACCGCGGCCCGCTTGGCCTGCGGTCGAACGGCATGGAGCTGGGCTTGCTGGGCCTGACGAACCTCCTCTTGAGACTGGGACCGGCCCGCATCGCGTCGATGATCGCGGTGACGCTCGCGCTGGTCGGCTTCTTCGCCTTCGTCATGATGCGCGTGTCGCAGCCGGCGATGACGGTTCTCTATGCCGACCTGCAGTCCTCCGACACGTCCGGCATCATCCGCGAACTCGAGGCCCGCAACATCCGCTACGAGATGCGCGACGAGGGCCGCACCATCCTGGCCCCGGCCGATGCCGTCACCCGGTTGCGCATGGACCTCGCAGGCAAGGGCCTGCCGACGGGCGGCAGCGTCGGCTACGAGATCTTCGACAAGGGCGACGCTTTCTCGGCGACGAGCTTCGTGCAGGGCGTCAACGCGCTGCGGGCTCTGGAAGGCGAACTGGCGCGCACGATCCGCTCGATCTCGCGGGTGCAGTCGGCCCGCGTCCATCTCGCGCTGCCGGAGCGCCGCCTGTTCGAGCGCGACCGCGAGCAGCCGCGCGCCTCGATCGTCCTGAAGGTTTCCGGCGATCTGGAGGCGAGCCAGGTCCGCGCCATCCGCCACCTCGTCGCATCGGCGGTCGAAGGCCTGAAGCCCGAACGGATCTCGATCATCGACGAGCGCGGACGGCTTCTCGCCGACGGCGCGCAGGGCGATACCGCCACGGCGGTCGCCGCCGACGAAAAGCAGGTCGCCTTCGAGCGGCGCCTGCGCTCGCAGGTCGAGGAGATCGTCGCCAGCATCGTCGGGCAGGGGCGCTCGCGGGTCCAGATCTCGGCAGAGATGGACATCAACCGCGTCCAGCAGACGTCGGAGAGCTTCGACCCGGAGAGCCGTGTCGTGCGTTCGACCCAGACGCGTAACGAGACCGCGGCGACGACGGACGGCAACGGGCAGGTCACCGTCGGCAACGAACTTCCCGCTGCCGCCAACAACGCCGCCCCGGCGGCCCAGCGCGAGCAGACGCAGAAGTCCGAGGAGGTCATCAACTACGAGATCTCCCGCACCACCCGCACCGAGGTGGTGGAGGGCGGGCGCGTGAAGCGGCTTTCGGTCGCAGTGCTCGTCGACGGCATCTATGCGCGCAGCGCGGCGGGCGAGGTGTCCTACCAGCCGCGGCCGCAGGAGGAGCTCGACAGGATCGCCGCCCTCGTGCGGTCCTCGATTGGCTTCGACGGCAAGCGCGGCGACCAGATCGAGGTCGTCAACCTGCGGTTCGCCGACGCGCCGCAGGCCATCGAGGCGGCAACCTCCGAAGGATTGCTCGCCCTGTTCATGCCGACGCGCCACGACCTGATACGTTACGTCGAGATTTTCGTCCTTCTGGTCCTGACGCTCGTGGTGCTGCTCGTCGTCGTGCGGCCGATGGTGCGCACCATCATGGCCCAGCAGGCCGGCTCGCGCCGGGTGAGCGGCGGCGGCGGCGACGGCGGCATGGGCGGCTCCGACGCAGGCCCGTCGGTCGCTTCGCTCCCCGGCGCCTCGGCCGCCGCCCAGCAGGCTGCGATGATCGAGACTGAGGCCGGGCGCATGATGGAGATCGCCCGCGTCAACGGCCAGGTGCAGGCGCGCTCCATCGAGCGCATCGGCGAAATCGTCAAGGAGAACCCCAGCGCCACGGCGACCATCATCCGCCAGTGGATCCATGAGGCCGGATGACCATGTCGGCGGCGCGAGCGGGCAAGGAAGGTCTGACCGGAATCGAGCGCGCGGCCGCATTGCTGCTCGCGCTTGGTGACGAGTACGGCGCGGAGGTGTGGACCTATCTCGACGACGAGGAGATCCGCCAGGTCACGGGGGCGATGACGCAGCTCGGCACGCTGCAGCCGCGCGATCTCGAGAAGCTGCTGGCGGAGTTCGCCGAGCGGCTTCCGATGGTCTCGGTGCTCGGGGACTACGAGCGGACCGAGCAACTCCTCAAGAAGCTCCTGCCGGCGGAGAAGGCGGAGCTGATCATGGAGGAGCTGCGCGGACCGGCCGGTC
>JAIYAB010000435.1 GCA_027489275.1 Hyphomicrobiales bacterium | reverse complement strand
TCGCGAGGAACTCGGCCCCCAGCAGCAGGAACAGGCCTGCCGCGTTCACGAAGGTGAGGATGAGGAACAGCACCGAGTGCACGGGGTTGCGCGAGGCGATGACCATGAAGGCCGACCCCACGGCAATCGTCGAGAAGAGGTAGAAGAAGGCCGCGGCCGCGTTCATCGAGGATGCCCCCGGGCCGCTCCGGCGGCCTCTCGTCTCAGACCGTTCGGGCCTTGCGGCCCTCCCCGTCACTGCCTTGGCTTTCCTTGCGGAAAACCGGTTCGAAATCCAAGGCTGCCGGCGACCCCCTCGCCGGCTGCCCGTCTATAGACCCCGATTCCGGGGCCGACAACCCGACTTACCGGTAGGGCGCATCGCGTCCGATGTTGGCCGCGATCTCCCTCTCCCACCGCGCCCCGTTCTCGAGCAGCTTGTCCTTGTCGTAGAACAGCTCCTCGCGGGTCTCGGTGGCGAACTCCATATTCGGGCCTTCGACGATGGCATCCACCGGGCAGGCTGCCCGGCAGAAGCCGCAGTAGATGCACTTCGTCATGTCGATGTCGTAGCGCGTCGTGCGGCGTGTGCCGTCGTTGCGCCGCGGGCCGGCCTCGATGGTGATGGCCTGTGCGGGGCAGATCGCCTCGCACAGCTTGCAGGCGATGCAGCGCTCCTCGCCGTTGGGATAGCGGCGCAGCGCATGCTCGCCCCGGAAGCGTGGCGAGGTCTGCCCACGCTCATAGGGGTAGTTCAGCGTCGCCTTCGGCTTGAAGAAGTAGCGCATCGAGAGCACGAAGGCCCCGACGAACTCCTTCAAAAGCAGCGATTTCGCAGCCTGATCGAGCCTCATCGTCCAGTCCCTCCGGCGCGGAGCGCCATCCCAACGGGCGGCGGAGCCGCCCTCAACCGCCGGCGATCGTCACCCCGAGGAGGTAGCCGATCACCGGAAACGCCACGATCGTGAGCCCGAACAGGACGATCCGCAGGATCTGGATCTTCCATTCGAACCCGGCCTTCTCTTCGGGAGACTGCGAGCGGTCGAGCTTGCGCAGACGCCCGATCACCACGCCGGACACGACGCGGTAGTCGACGTAACCCAGCGCCAGGCCTACGGCCGCGCCGACAAGGCCGGCGACGGAGAGGCCGAGCACCGCCTCAGTTCCCAGCGCCCCAGCCCGTGAGCTGGAGCACGCCCGCGACCACGACCACCATCGCCAGTGACAGCGGCAGGAAGACCTTCCAGCCGAGCCGCATGAGCTGGTCGTAGCGGTAGCGGGGCACGAACGCCTTCACCATGGCGAACATGAAGAAGACGAGGCACATCTTGAGGACGAACCAGACGACCCCCGGAACCCAGTTGAAGGGCGGGATGTCGAAGGGCGGCAGCCAGCCTCCCAGGAACAGGATCGTCATCAGCGCGCACATGGTCATGATGGCCACGTACTCGCCGAGCATGAAGAGCAGGTAGGGGGTCGATGAGTACTCGACCATGAATCCAGCCACGAGTTCGGACTCGGCCTCAGGCAGGTCGAAAGGCGGCCGGTTCGTCTCGGCCAGGGCCGAGATGAAGAACACCACGAACATCGGGAACAGCGGCAGCCAGAACCAGCCGAACATCCCGAAGCCGTTCTGCTGCGCCATCACGATGTCGGTCAGGTTCAGCGACCCGACGCACAGCAGCACCGTGATGATGACGAAGCCGATGGAGACCTCGTAGGAAACCATCTGCGCAGCCGAGCGCAGCGAGCCGAGGAAGGCGTATTTCGAGTTCGACGCCCAGCCGCCCATGATCACGCCGTACACGCCGAGCGACGAGATCGCGAAGATGTAGAGGATGCCGACGTTGATGTCGGCGATCGCCCATCCCGCGCTGACGGGAATCACCGCCCAGGCGGCGAGCGCGAGGACCGTCGTCACCAGCGGCGCCAGCAGGAACACGCCCTTGTTCGCGCCCGCCGGGATCACCGGCTCCTTGATCACGAACTTCAGCAGGTCCGCGAAGGACTGCAGCAAGCCCCACGGGCCGACCACGTTCGGGCCGCGCCGCAGTTGCACGGCCGCCCAGATCTTGCGGTCGGCCAACAGGATGTAGGCAATGAAGATCAGCAGCGCGGCGATGAGCACGAGGCTCTTCACCACGGTGATGAAGACGATCCAGGCGACGCTGGCGGTCACGGGTTCCATCGCGCGTCTCCCGTCACTCGGCCGCGAGGGCCGGACGGCCCTTCGCCAGCGCCGAGCACTCGGCCATGATCGCCGAGGCACGGGCGATCGGGTTGGTCAGGTAGAGGTCGTCCACCGCGGGCATGAAAGCCGCCCGGTCGATCGTCCCGCCGAGCGAGGCCAGCGCCTCGATCGCGGTCGGATCGGCCGGCTCGACCCGGTCGAGCGCCGCCGCCGCGGGATACGCCGCGTAAAGCGCCGTTCGGAGCTGGCCGAGCGAATCGAAGGGCAGGCGCTTGCCGAGCGCGTCGGAAAGCGCGCGCACGATCGCCCAGTCCTCGCGCGCGTCGCCGGGCGCGAAGCCCGCGCGGTTGGCGAGTTGGACGCGCCCTTCCGTGTTCACGTAGGTGCCGGACTTCTCGGTGTAGGCCGCGCCCGGCAGGATCACGTCGGCGCGGTGCGCGCCGCGGTCGCCATGCGTGCCCTGGTAGATCACGAAGGCGCCCGGCGCGATCTCGATTTCGTCGGCGCCCAGCAGGTAGACAACGTCGAGCGCGCCGGCCTTCGCCATCGCCGCGACGTCGAGGCCGCCCTCTGCCGGCACCACGCCGAGGTCGAGCGCCCCGACCCTCGAGGCCGCCGTGTGGAGCACGCTGAAGCCGTTCCAGCCGTCCGTCACCGCGCCCACCGCGACAGCGGCCTTGGCGGCGAGCGAGAGAACCGCCTCGCCGTCCGCCCGCGCGAGCGCGCCCTGGCCGATGATGATGAGTGGCTTCTTTGCGGCCTTCAGCACGTCCGCGAAGGGATGCGAGCCGTCGGCGATGGCGGCCAGCGTCTCCGGCCCGGCGCCCAGCATCTGGACGTCGTAGGTCAGGTTGGCGGGCTCGCCGATGGAGCCGACCGGCAGCGGACCCATGCGCCAGCGCTTGCGGATGCGCGCGTTGAGAACCGGTGCTTCGCGGCGCGGGTTCGTCCCGACGAGCAGCGCCGCGTCGGCGTCCTCGATGCCCTGCACCGTCGCGTTGAACAGGTACGAGGCGCGGCCGAAGCGCGGATGCAGCTTCGTGCCGTCCTGCCGGCCGTCGATGTGGGCAACGCCGAGCGCCTTCGCGAGTTCGCGCAGCGCGTAAAGTTCTTCCACCGATGCAAGGTCGCCGGCGATGAAGCCCGTGCGGGCCGGTCCGGCCGCCTTCACCTTTGCGGCGATGGCCGCGAAAGCCTCGCCCCAGGAAGCAGCGCGCAGCTTGCCGTCGATGCGGACATAGGGCCGGTCGAGGCGCTGCGTCCGCAGCCCGTCCCATACGAAGCGGGTCTTGTCGGAGATCCACTCCTCATTCACCGCCTCGTTGAGGCGCGGCATGATGCGCATGACCTCGCGACCCCGCGCATCGACGCGGATGGCAGAGCCGAGCGCATCCATCACGTCGATGGATTCGGTTTTCGACAGCTCCCACGGCCGCGCCTTGAAGGCATAAGGCTTCGACGTCAGCGCGCCGACCGGGCACAGGTCGATGACGTTGCCCTGCAGCTCCGAGGTCATCGCGTTCTCGAGGTAGGAGGTGATCTCCATGTCCTCGCCCCGTCCGATGGCGCCGAGATCCGGCACGCCCGCCACTTCCGTGGTGAAGCGGACGCAGCGCGTGCAC
>JAIYAB010000059.1 GCA_027489275.1 Hyphomicrobiales bacterium | reverse complement strand
TGATGCTGACCGGGCCGGTTGACGTGACGCGCAAGGTGCTCAGGCGCGCGGGCATGACGACGGGCGACATCGACCTGTTCGAGGTCAACGAGGCGTTCTCGGCAGTGGTGCTGCGATTCATGCAGGCCTTCGACATCGACCCCGCCGTGGTCAACGTGAATGGCGGCGCCATCGCCATGGGCCACCCGCTCGGCGCGACGGGGGCGATCATCCTCGGCACTGTGCTCGACGAGCTGGAGCGCACCGGCAAGGGCACGGCGCTCGTGACCCTGTGCATCGGCGCGGGCATGGGCACCGCCACCATCATCGAGCGCGTCTGAGCGGAGGGAACCATGACCGAGACCGCATTCCGCATCGACGTCGACGCCGACGGCATCGCGCTCGCCACCTGGGATATGGCGGGGCGTTCGATGAACGTGATCACCCCGGAGGTGATGCAGGAGCTCGCCGCGCTGGTCGACCGCGTGGCCGGCGACGAGGCCATCAAGGGCTGCGTCATCACCTCGGGGAAGGACAGCTTCTCCGGCGGCGCCGACCTGTCCATGTTGCAGGGCCTCGGCCTCGCCTACGCGCGCCTCGCGAAGGAGCAGGGCGAGGAGCCGGCCATGCGCTACTTCTTCGAGGAGTCGCGCCGGCTGACGCTGCTCTATCGCAGGCTCGAAACCTGCGGGAAGCCTTTCGTGGCGGCGGTCGGCGGCGTGTGTCTCGGCGGCGCGTTCGAGCTGGCGCTGGCGTGCCACTACCGGGTCGCGGCCGACGACGCGGCGACGCGGGTGGGCCTTCCCGAGGTCAAGGTGGGCCTGTTCCCCGGCGCCGGCGGCACGCAGCGCGTGGCGCGGCTGATGCCCACCGGCGACGCGCTGCAGATGCTGTTCAAGGGCGAGCAGCTTCGCCCGGCCATGGCGAAGTCGATGGGGCTCGTCCACGAGCTCGCGCCGCGCGCCGAGATCGTGGCGCGGGCGAAGGCGTGGATCCTCGCCGGGGGCAAGGGCGTCGCGCCGTGGGACGTCGAGGGTTTCCGCCTGCCGTCGGGCAAGGTGTACTCGCCGGGCGGCATGATGACGTGGCCGCCGGCCAACGCGATCTACCGCCGCGAGACCTATGACAATTACCCGGCGGTGAAGGCCATCCTGCACGCCGTCTACGAAGGCCTGCAGTTGCCGATGGACCTGGCGCTGCGCGTCGAGAGCCGCTGGTTCGCGAAGATCCTGCGCAGCAGGGAGGCGGCGGCGATGATCCGCACGCTGTTCCTGTCGATGCAGGACCTCAACAAGGGCGCGCGGCGGCCGGCCGGCGTCCCGGCCTCCACGTTGAAGACGGTGGGCGTGCTCGGCGCGGGCTTCATGGGCGCGGGCATCGCCTATGTCACGGCGCAGGCCGGCATGGACGTCGTGCTGATCGACCGCGACATCGCCTCGGCCGAGAAGGGCAAGGCGCATTCGCACAAGCTCATGACCGACCAGATCATGAAGGGCCGCGCCAAGACGGCGGACCGCGACGCGCTGCTCGCACGCATCACGCCCACGGCCGACTATGCAGCGCTCGCCGGCTGCGACCTCGTCATCGAGGCGGTGTTCGAAGATCCGGCGGTCAAGGCCGAGGCGATCGCCAAGGCCGAGGCGGCGATGCGGCCGGACTGCGTGTTCGCGTCCAACACCTCGACGCTCCCGATCTCCGGGCTCGCCGCCGGCTCGTCCCGCCCGGCAGACTTTGTCGGCATCCACTTCTTCTCGCCGGTCGAGAAGATGATGCTGGTCGAGGTAATCATGGGCAAGGCGACCGGGCCGCGCGCGCTGGCTACGGCGCTCGACTATGTCCGCGCGATCCGCAAGACGCCCATCGTCGTCAATGACGGGCGCGGCTTCTACGCGAACCGCTGCGTCGGCGCATACCTGCGCGAGGGGCACCTGATGCTGGCCGAAGGCGTGCCGCCGGCGATGATCGAAAACGCCGCCCGCATGGCCGGCATGCCGGTGGGGCCGCTGTCGCTCAACGACGAGGTCGCGATCGACCTGGCGCTGCGCATCGTCAAGGCAACGAAGGCGCAGCTCGGCGCGGCGGCGGTCGACCCGGTGCAGGAGCGCATCCTCACCGCCATGGTCGAGACGGAGGGCCGGCTCGGCCGCAAGAACGGCAAGGGCTTCTACGACTATCCCGAGAAGGGCCAGAAGAGCCTCTGGCCGGGATTGCGCGGCGTGGCCGGAGCGGCGCTCGACGCGGAGTCCATCGATGTGGGGACGCTGAAGCTCCGCTTCCTCGTCGCGCAGGCGGTGGAGGCGGCGCGGACGGTGGAGGAGGGGATCGTCACCGACCCGCGCGAGGCGGATGTCGGCTCGATCCTCGGCTTCGGCTTCGCGCCCTACACCGGCGGGACGCTGAGCTACATCGACGGCATGGGCGCGAAGGCCTTTGTCGCGCACTGCGACGCGCTGGCTGCTGCGTATGGCCCCCGCTTCGAGCCCGGCGCCATGCTGCGCGAGATGGCCGCGAAGGGCGAGACGTTCTACGGCCGATCGGGGGCGCAGCCGAAGGCGGCATGAGCCGCCGCCGGCGCGCGGCTCCTCAGGCGTCCAGTTCGCGCAGAAGGCCGTCGAGGTCGAGCCGGCGGGTGACCATGGCCAGCGAGCCGTCCGGAGTGCGGGGCCACTCGCTCTCGGGCTTGTCCCAGTAGAGCTCCACGCCGTTGCCGTCCGGATCGTCGAGGTACAAAGCCTCGCTGACGCCGTGGTCGCTGGCGCCCGCCAGCGGCACGCCGGACGTGATCACCCGGCGCAGCGCGTCGGCGAGATCGCGGCGCGTGGGATAGAGAAAGGCCGTGTGGAACAGCCCCGTCGTGCCGGGAGGCGGCGGCGAGCCTCCGCGGCTCTCCCAGGTGTTCAGGCCGATGTGGTGATGATAGCCGCCGGCCGAGAGGAACGCGGCCTGGCTGCCGTAGAACTGCTGCACCTCGAAGCCCAGCACGCCGGAGTAGAAGGCGATCGAGCGCTCGAGGTCTGACACTTTAAGGTGCACATGGCCGATGCGCGTTCCCGCCGCCACGGGCGGGAAGGGGGCCTGCGTTGCTCCCGGAGCGGGGAAGGGACGGTTCATGCCGGGATCCTCCGGGCGGTTCGAAATGTCTGGCCCCACCTATAATGGTCGGCCTGCGCGCCCGATACCGGCAGCCCCGTGCAATCCGGCAAGAAGAGCCTTGCGGCGCGGCGCGGACGCTATTCGGCTGCGGCGGCGCGCAGCGCGCGCCACTGGGCGAGCAGCGCGCGCAGCGCCGCGGGCTTCAGCGGCTTGTTGAGGACGTGGATCTTCTTCTCGGCGGCGGCGTCGCGCACGGCCGGCGTGCGGTCCGCCGTCAGGAGGACGGCGGGTGTCTCGGTCCCGAACTTCCAGCGCAGCGTGGTGACGGCGTCGAGCCCGTCGCCGTCGTCGAGATGGTAGTCGGCGATGATGATGTCGGGCGGGGACTTGCGCGTCCTGAAGGCCTCGAGCGCCTCGTCCGGCGAGGCGGCGACGACGACGTCGCATCCCCAGCCGCCGAGCAGCGTCTTCATGCCGTCGAGGATGGCCGGCTCGTTGTCGATGCACAGCACGGTGAGGCCCGCGAGGGGCATCGCCATGGGCGGTGCTTCCGCGGCCTTCGGCATGGCCGCCGGGATGGGGGCGGCGACCGGGACTTCGACGCTGAACATGGAACCGTGGCCGAGCTGCGACTTCAGCCTGATGCGGTGGTCGAGGACGCGCCCGATGCGCTCCACGATGGAGAGGCCGAGGCCCAGCCCGCGAGCGGCGCGCGCACCCTGGTCGAGGCGCTGGAACTCGCGGAAGACCTCCTTCTGCTTGGAGGGCGGGATGCCGAGGCCGGTGTCCCACACCTCGACGCGAAGCCGACCCTTCAGCCGTCGCACGCCGACGAGCACGCGTCCTTTCGGCGTGTACTTGATGGCATTGGAGACGAGGTTCTGCAGCAGCCGGCGCAGCAGCCGTCGGTCGGAGCGCACCGTCAGCGAGCATGGCACGAAGACGAGCTGGAGGTCCTTCTCGCGCGCCACCGGCTCGAATTCCAGGCGGAGCTGGTTGAGAATATCGTCGATGCGGAAACTCGACAGCTCGGCCTTCATGGCCC
>JAIYAB010000223.1 GCA_027489275.1 Hyphomicrobiales bacterium | reverse complement strand
CAGGCCGCGAATCAGGCCTTCGAGCTCGCCGGTGTCGACTGCCGCCTGCGCCGGCGGCGGGGGGACGTCGAGCCGCCCGATGATCGTCTGCAGGCGGTTCTCGATGATGCCGAGGTCCGGAAATTCGATTCCCGCCACGGCGGCGCGAACGTCGTCGGCCACCGAAAGGTCGGGAGCCGGCGCGCGCCGGAAGGCTTCCTCGATGGCCTGGAGGCGGCTCTCTACGCCGCCGAGGTCGGGGGCGCGCAGTCCGGCGACTGCGGCGCGAATCTCGTCCGCTGCTGCCAGCACGGGCGCGGGAGCGGCGTCGAACCGCTCCTCGATGGCCTTGAGCCGCGTCTCCACGCCGCCCAGGTCGGGGCCCTGGAGCGACGCAACGGCGGCCCGGATGTCGTCCGCTGCCGAACGGATGGCGGCGGCGCCGGCCCCGGCCGCGTCGTCGCGGCCCTGCGCCAGCCGCGCCAGCGTCGCGTCGATGGAGCCGAGCCGCTTTTCGAGGTTGGACACGGCGTCGGCCCCGCGGACGGCATCGGCGATGCCGCCCTTCAGGCTTTCGATGCCGGCCGTGATTTCGGCGAGCGCCCGCGCGTCGGGCTGCGCCTGCACGCGGTCGAGCCTGCGGCCGAGTGCGGCGATGTCGGCGCGCAGATCGGCCAGCGTCCGCAGCGGCTCCAGCGCCTGGCCGATCCGGCCCATCTCGACGCCGATCGACTCCAGCGGTTCGGCCAGCGCGCGCGCGCCGGACTCGCGGCGCAGGCCGTCGAGCCGGTCGCCGAGCGCCGAGAGCCCGTCCTCGATGGCGTCGAGGCGCGTCTGCGGCGCGAGCGTCTTCACGGCGGCGGTGAGGTCGGCGAGGTCGCCGCGCAGCGCCGCGACGTCGCGGCCGGCGCGGCCGTCCTGGTGCGCGGTGTTCCGCTGCGTCACGTCGCGCAGCTCGTCGATCCGCAGCGAGAGCTGGGCGATGTCGCCCTTCAGCGAGTCCACGATGCCGTCGGCCACGGTCTGCGGCGCCGGAGCGCCGGCGCGCCTGCCGGCGGCGGCGGGCCTGTCGAGCGTCGCTTGCCGGGCGCGGATCTGCGCCATGGCCTCGTCCAGGCTGCCGGGCGTGCCGGCGACGGTCGCTTCTTCCTCCTCGCGCGCCATGTCGAGCCGGTCGAGGATCGAGGCGAGGGCGGTTTCGATGGTCTCGATCCGCTCGGCCTGCTCGCGTTGCGAAGGCTGGGCCTCGTTGCCGATGCGGCCGGCGACGGCCACCAGACGGGTCTCGAGATCGCGCAGCGCCTTCTCGATCCGCGGCGGGACAGGGGCCGCCGATTCGCGCTCGTCGAGGCGGTCGATGCGAAGCTCGAGCCGCGCCAGCGCCTCCTTCACGCCCGGATCGGAGTCCCGGGTCGCGACGGTGCGCTCTATGTCGTTCATGCGGGTGGCGACCAGCGCGAGCGCGTCGCGCAGGGCCGTCGAGGTGCGCTCCTGCGCGGCGGCGATCGTGCCGACTTCCTCGCGCCGGCGCTGCTCGGCGTGCTCCATCCAGCGCACCATGGCGGAGAGCGCGCCGGCGGTGCGTTCCTCGACCACGTCGGCGCGTTTCGTCGTGTCGGCGATGGCGCGGCGCAGGACGGATTCGAGGTCGCTCTGGGCGTGGTGTGCGCCGAGGGCGGTGTCCGCGGCGGCGCGGTCGAGCCGGGCGAGGCGTTCGGCAATGTCCTTCAGGTTGTGACCCTGTGGCTCATGCCCGTGGCGCGCACGGGGCGGCTCGGGCTCGTCGGCCGCGGTCTCGACGATCATGGTGTTGAGCCATTCGCCGAGCGTCATGCCGGCGCGGCGGGCCGCATCCTTGGCGACGTCCCGCGCCTGGGCGTCGACGCCCTTCACGCTCCACGGCATTTTCATCGCGCCTGATCCGGACGGCATAGCCCGACCCCTGCAATCGCTGGCCGCCGTCCCCTTCAGGACACCGGACGGCGCAGCCCATCGGGCCTGCCACCGCACTGCCGACTTTTGAGCCTTATGGTAAACACAGGGTTAAGGATCACCGGTTGAGCGTTCATAATTTGGCAACTCATGCAGGTATCGTGACGTGAGGTGCGCCACGGTGACGCCCCTGCTTGAGTTTCCCGGCATATAGTTTATATGTGAACTAACTGGCCTGACCGGCCGCCGACCGATCCGGAGTGTACGCCATGCCGAGCTACAGGGCCCCCGTCGAGGACGTGAAATTCCTCCTCAACGACGTGTTCGGGGTGGGACGCTACGCCAATCTCCCCGGTTTCGCCGACCTGACGCCCGACACGCTGGACGCCATCCTCGCCGAGGGTGCGCGCATGTACGAAGAGGTGTGGCAGCCCCTCAACCGAGTCGGCGACGTGCAGGGCTGCACCCGTCACGCCGATGGGCGCGTGACGACGCCGGACGGCTTCAAGGAGGCCTATCGCGCCTATGCCGAAGGCGGCTGGGTCGGGCTGTCGGCCGATCCGGAGTTCGGCGGGCAGGGCCTCCCCTACACGCTCACCGCCATCATGAACGAGTTCGCCTCGTCCTCGAACGTCGCGCTAGGCATGTATCCCGGCCTGACCATGGGCGCCATCGCCGCGCTCGCCCGCCACGGCTCGCCGGAGCAGAAGGCGACGTGGCTCCCGCCGATGATCGAGGGCCGCTTCTGCGGCACGATGAACCTCACCGAGCCGCAGTGCGGCACGGACCTCGGGCTCATCAGGACCAGGGCCGTCCCGCAGGCCGACGGCAGCTACCGGATCACCGGCACGAAGATCTTCATCTCGGCCGGCGACCACGACATGGCGGACAACATCGTCCACCTCGTCCTCGCCCGGATCGAGGGCGCGCCGGAGGGGACGAAGGGCATCTCGCTGTTCCTGGTGCCGAAGCACCTGCTGAACGACGACGGCACGTCCGGCGCGCGCAACGCGGTGTCCTGCGGCTCGCTCGAGCACAAGATGGGCATCCATGGCAACGCCACCTGCGTCATGAACTACGACGGCGCCACCGGGTGGCTCGTCGGCGAGGCCAACCGCGGCCTCGCCGCGATGTTCGTGATGATGAACGAGGCGCGCCTCGCCGTCGGCATCCAGGGCCTCGGCCTGTCGGAGGTCGCGTACCAGAACGCCGCCGCCTATGCCCGCGACCGCCTGCAGGGCCGGGCGCTGACGGGCACGAAGGAGCCGGGGAAGGCCGCCGCCCCGATCATCGTCCCCCCCGACGTGCGCCGCACGCTGAT
>JAIYAB010000348.1 GCA_027489275.1 Hyphomicrobiales bacterium | reverse complement strand
CGACGATTCGCATCATGTCGCCTTCCCACAGCCGGCCGCGCTCCATCTTGAAGTCGACGAGGCGGATGCCGACGCCCAGGAAGAGCCCCGACAGGAAGTCGTTGACGCGGATGGCGAGCGCCATCACGTCGTCGATCTCCTGCGGCGTCGCCCAGCCGAAGGCGGTGATGTGCTCTTCCGACACCATCGGGTCGTTGAGCGCGTCGTTCTTGTAGTAGAATTCGATGATCGAGCGCGGAAGCTGCGTGCCTTCCTCGATGCCCAGTCGCGTGGCGAGCGAGCCGGCCGCGACGTTGCGCACGACGATCTCGAGCGGAATGATCTCGACCTCGCGGATGAGCTGCTCGCGCATGTTCAGCCGGCGGATGAAGTGCGTGGGAACGCCGATGTCGTTGAGGTGCTGGAAGATGTACTCGGAGATCCGGTTGTTCAGCACGCCCTTGCCGTCGATGACCTCATGCTTCTTGGCGTTGAACGCGGTCGCATCGTCCTTGAAATGCTGGATCAGCGTACCGGGCTCGGGACCCTCGTAGAGGACCTTGGCCTTGCCTTCGTAGATGCGACGGCGGCGGTTCATTGGGGTGTACCGTGTCTTGAGAAAATCCATCGGATGCCGTGGCTCACCTTGGAACGACCGCGGGAGACCGGCGGGCGAAACGCGGGCGACCGGATCCCAACCCGGCTCGAAGGCCAAGATTGGACGCTAGCCGATCGACCGTTCGAGCACAACGACGGGCGCCGGACGAGTCCCTGAAGCGCCATGGCATCGGGCCCGGCTCGCGGGCTATATGGTGCATCGACGCCCAAAACGCAAATTCTTGCGCTTGCCTTATGGCGAAGTGTCCGGGGCGTGGCTATATGCCGGATACAATCCATGCGCGGCATCGGCGTGCGCACAATCTGCGGGAGAGGATCCTCATGACGACGTTCCAGAAGCGCGAGGAAGGCTTCGAGAAGAAGTTCGCCCACGACGAGGAACTGAGGTTCAAGGCCATGGCGCGCCGGAACAAGATGCTCGGCCTGTGGGCGGCCGGCCAGCTCGGCAAGTCCGGTCCCGACGCCGACGCCTATGCCAAGTCGGTCATTCTCGCCGACTTCGAGGAAGCCGGCGATGACGACGTGCTGCGCAAGGTCAAGGGCGATTTCGACGCCGCCGGCCTCGCCATCGGCGAGCAGCAGATCCGCGTCGCCATGGACGAACTCCTCGCCAAGGCGATCGCCGACATCCGCGACAACGGCTGACCGCCTCCACCGGCAGGCCCGCGGCGCAGTGCAGGCCTGTTTTCTCCGGCTTGCGGGGCGGCTGCCCCGCTTCTAGTCTCCGCGCTTGCCGAGGCCGGCACAGAGCCGGCCCGCATCCGGGGGGATGAATGCCGATGTCGACCGCCGAGACCTTTGCCGCCCTGTCCCGCTCGATCGGCGGAGGATCCGGCCTGCTGACCGGATGGGTCGGCCTTCCCGATCCCCTCATCGCCGGCCTCGTGGCGCGCGAGGAGGTCGATGCTGTTACGCTCGACATGCAGCACGGGTCGGTGACCATCGGCAACGCCGTCCAGGGCATCGGGCAGGTGCTGCTGGGCGGAAAGCCCGCCATCGTGCGCATCCCGGTCGGCGAGTTCCAGACCGCGTCGCGGATGCTGGATGTCGGCGCCTCCGGCATCATCGCCCCGATGATCAACACCGTCGCCGACGCGAAGCTGCTCGCGGCCTACACCAAGTTTCCGCCGGTGGGCGAGCGGAGCTGGGGTCCGCCGCTGGCGCTCAACGTGTCGGGCCTCGCCATGCAGGATTATCTCGAGCGCGCCAACAAGCTCACGGTCGCCATCGCGATGGTCGAGACGCGCGAATCGCTCGCCATCCTCGACGACATCCTGGCTGTTCCGGGCATTGATGGGGTGTTCGTCGGCCCCTCCGATTTGTCCATCGCCCTGTCGTCGCCGCCGGTGCTGGACGCCGGCAGCAAGGCCGTCGACGAAATGCTTGACCACGTCCTGCAGCGCTGCCGCGCCCACGGCAAGGCCGCCTGCATGTTCGCCACGACCGGCGCGCGCGCGAAGGAGATGCGCGCCAGAGGCTACGACCTCATCGCCATCGGCAACGACGTCCAGCAGATCCGGCTGGGCGTGAAGACCATGGTGGACCAGGCCCGCGCCTGATCCGCGGTCAGCCGGCCTTGTCGCCCGCCGGGCGCTCGGGAACGCCGAGTGCCTCGGCCAGCCGCATCTTCGCCGAGCCAGGCCGGAGCGGTTTCTGCTGGCTCTCGTGCGGCGCCCATCCCGACAGCCAGACGATTTCGACGGTCGCGCGCACGCGCCCGTCCGCGTCCGCGAAGTCTCGCGCATAGAGTTGCGCGGCGCGCATCAGCGTGGCGCGCCGCAGCGGCGTCCTGCGCCGCTCGACGAGCGCGTTGGCGGCCCCCATCGCGCGCAGGTCCGCGAAGAGCGCAAACGGATCCCGGTAACGCACAGTCATCGTGTCGGCGTCTGTCACCGGCAGGGCGAAGCCCGCGCGCTGCAGCAGGCCGCCCATGTCGCGGATGTCCGCAAAGGGGGCGACGCGGGGGCTTGCGCCGCCCTCCACCTCGCTTTCGGCCATCGCGAAGCAGCGCCGCAGCTCGGTCAGCGTCTCGCCGCCCAGCAGGCAGCCGACGAAGAGACCGTCCGGCCGCAGGGCCCGGCGGATCTGGACGAGCGCGCCGGGCAGGTCGTTGACGGCCTGCAGGGCCAGCAGGGACACGGCGAGATCGAGACTTTCGGCCGCCAGCGGCAGCCGCTCCTCGTCGGCGAGCGCCGCAATCGCGCCTGCCGGCTCGGTTCCGGGGGTGGCAGATACCCTCAGGACCGTGTCGACCTTGCCGCTCTCGAACAGCGCTTTTGCCGCATCGCCGGTTGGCGTCCCGATGTCGGCGGCCGTCGGGAACCGGCGCAGCACCGCGGCGAGGCGATCCGACAGATCCTCCGCGCAGCGGCGCACGAGGAAGAACGCGTCGTCTCCCCGCGCCAGCGCGCGGGCGAGGCGCCGGCGTTGCAGGTCGCGATCGAACAGGTGTGGGGCGCCGCCCATGGGCATCCTCGCGGTGGCCGGGACCGGGAGAGGTTATGGGCCGGCCCGCCGTCGAGGTCA
Source organism: Hyphomicrobiales bacterium (assembly GCA_027489275.1). GTDB lineage: Bacteria > Pseudomonadota > Alphaproteobacteria > Rhizobiales > Beijerinckiaceae > Alsobacter. Next base: position 4,827 of record JAIYAB010000348.1, on the reverse strand, counting down.
AAGAGGCACATGCGCGTCATGCGCTGCCCGGCGGCGTGGGTTCCCGCCAAAGGTGTAGTGATCGCGCGCGGGCGGGGCGCTAGGCTGGCGCATGCCGCCGCTGGCCCTTCCGCCGCTCCGTGTCTGGCGCGCCGTCGCGGGGACGGCGGGCCGCAGCGTGGCCGATCTCCTGTATCCGCCCGGCTGCATTGGCTGCGCCGCGCCGACGGGAGACGCGCACGCCCTGTGCGCCGCCTGCTGGCGGCAGATGCCGTTCATCGCCCGCCCCTACTGCGAGCGGCTCGGCACGCCCTTCGCCTTCGATTCCGGACCCGGCCTCGTCTCGCCGGCGGCGATGGCGGCTCTGCCCGACTTCGGCCGCGCCCGCGCCGTCGCCCGGTATGAAGGGCCGGCCCGGGAACTGGTGCACCGCCTGAAATACGGCGACCGCCTCGATCTCGCGCCATCCATGGGCGCGTGGATGGCGTCGGCGGGGAGCGACATCCTGGCCGGGGCAGACCTGCTTGTCCCCGTGCCGTTGCATCGTTGGCGTCTGTGGCGCCGGCGGCACAACCAGGCGGCCGTGCTGGCCCATGCCGTGAGCCGCGTCGCGGGCGTGCCGGCGCGCCACGACGTGCTGGCGCGCGTGCGCTCGACACGTCCGCAAGTGGGCCTCTCGCGCAACGAGCGGGCCGAGAACCTGCGCGGGGCGTTCCGCGCCGGTCCCACGGCTCCTGCCGCGCTCGCCGGCGTGCGGGTCGTGCTGGTCGACGACGTCATGACGACGGGCGCAACCGCCAACGCCGCCGCCCGCGTCCTGTTGCGCGCAGGGGCCGCGCAGGTTGATGTGCTCACATTCGCGACAGTGTGCGCCCCGCCCTGAGGCCGCCGCTTGGACCTTGCAGCCCGCGCCGCCTATATAGACGGGCAGAATGGGCGCCCGAGAGGGCGCAGGATAGGCGTACCGATGCCTGACGTTACCATCTACACCAAGTCCTGGTGCCCCTATTGCCGCGCCGCCAAGGACCTCCTCGAGAAGAAGGGCGTCGCCTTCGAGGAAATCGACGCGAACGACCCGCAGGTGCAGTCTGCCATGGCGAAGCGGGCGGGGGGGCGGTCGACCGTTCCGCAGATCTTCATCGGCCAGACCCATGTCGGCGGCTGCGACGACCTGCACGCGCTGGACGCCGCCGGCAAGCTCGATCCTCTCCTCGCAGCCTAAGGACCGTCTCCCATGACCGCGGCCACTCCGTCGTCCTTCGTCGCTGCCTGCGTGCAGATGCGCTCCGGCGTCGATCCCCGGGCCAACATCGACGCGGCCGTCGCCATGATCCGCGAGGCGGCCGCCGCCGGCGCGACCTATGTCCAGACGCCGGAGATGTCGAATGCGGTGAACCGCAGCCGCGAGGGCCTCTTCGCCATGCTGGCACCGGAAGAACGTGATCCGATGCTGGCGGCGTTCCGCGCGCTGGCCCGCGAACTCGGGATCACGATCCACGCCGGATCGCTCGCAATCCTGCGGCCGGACGGGAAGGTCGCGAACCGCGCTTTCGTCATCGATCCGGCCGGCGAGATCGTCGCCCGATACGACAAATTGCATCTCTTCGACGTCGATCTGCCGAATGGCGAGAGCTGGCGCGAGTCCAACACCTATACCGGCGGCCAGTCGGCGGTGGCGGTCGATCTTCCCGGCTTAAGGCTCGGGCTGAGCATCTGCTACGACATCCGTTTTCCCTACCTGTACCGGGCGCTGGCCGAGGCGGGAGCGCAGATGCTGTCGGCGCCGGCCTGTTTCACCAAGCAGACGGGCGAGGCGCACTGGGTCGTGCTGCAGCGGGCCCGCGCCATCGAGACCGGCTCGTTCATGGCGTCGGCGGCACAGGCAGGTCATCACGAGGATGGGCGTGACACGTTCGGCCACTCCATCATCGTCGACCCGTGGGGTCGGGTGCTGGCCGAGGCCGGCGATGCGCCGGGCGTGATCCTGGCGCGGATCGACCCGGCGCTCGTCGCGGACGCGCGCGGCCGCATCCCGACCCTGCAGCACACCCGTCCGGTCACCGTCCAGGTGGCTGGCGCGAGGTCGGAGAAGGTGGCTTGAGCGTCATCGCCGCCGATCTGTCCAATGGCCCGGGGCGTTCGCGGCGATGATCCGCTACGCCCTCGCCTGCGAGGCAGGACATGCCTTCGAGAGCTGGTTCCGCGACAGCGAGTCCTTCGATACGCAGCAGAAGGCGGGTTTCGTCACCTGTCCCGCCTGCGGCAGCGCGAAGGTCGCCAAGCAGATCATGGCGCCGAACGTCGCGCGCACCGACCGCGACCGGCCTGCCCTGCCGGCGCCCGCCGAAACGGCATCGCCGCCGGTCGAGCCGACACCGTCCGCGCCCGTCGCGCTGCTGACGGAGCGCGAGGCGGCGTTTCGCGAGCTGTTGCGGGCCGTCCGCCGCCACGTCGTCGAGACGGCGGAGAACGTGGGTCCGCGGTTCGCAGAGGAGGCGCGGCGGATGCACGACGGCCTGTCCGAGTTCCGCGCCATCTATGGCGAGGCGACGCTCGAGGAGGCGATGGCGCTGGCCGAGGAAGGCATCGAGGCCTTGCCGCTTCCTTCCCTGCCCGACGAGCACAACTGACGCGCCGTGTCAGTCCGCGCCGGGCCGGCGTGCCGCCGCTCAGTCGCCCTCGGCAAGGACCATGTAGTTCACGGCGAGGTCGCTCGACATCCGCCACGTGCTGGTCAGCGGATTGAAGACGACGCCCTGCTCCTCGACGACCGACAGGCCGCCGGCGTCGATCGCTTCGGCGAGCTCGCGCGGCGTGACGAACTTTTCCCACTGGTGCGTGCCCTTCGGAAGCCACCCGAGCACGTATTCGGCCCCCACGATGGCCAGCGCAAAGGCACGCAGCGTGCGGTTGAGCGTCGCCATGTAGAGCTGGCCACCCGGCTTCACGGCCTTGCAGCAGGCGGAGACGAAAAGGTCCACATCCGCGACGTGCTCGACCACCTCCATGGCCAGCACGATGTCGAAGCTGCGCCCGTCCGCCACCAGATCCTCGACCTGCGTCTGCCGGTAGTCGATGTCGAGCCCGGACCTGGCGGCGTGCAGCCGTGCGACCTCGATGTTGGTCGGCGCCGGGTCGATGCCGGTCACCGTTGCGCCGAGGCGGGCCAGCGGCTCGCACAACAGGCCGCCGCCGCAGCCGACGTCCAGAACGGTGAGCCCCGCGAGCGGCCGGCCGCCGCGCACGTCGCGGTCCCAGCGAGCCGCGGCGCGGTCGCGGACGAAGGCGACACGGACCGGGTTGAAACGGTGCAGCGTCTTCATCGCGCCATCGGGATCCCACCACGTGCGGGCGATGCGCTCGAAGCGCGCAACCTCGGCGGGGTCGACGGTTCCGGAGGCTTGCGCGGGCATCGTCTCGGTCCTTTTGTTCAGCACGGTGGCGGCGTCTGCCCGTTGACAGGCTGTACCACCGCCGTCATGAGTGTGCGCCCTTTTCCAACGGCAGCGGATGCGACGCAAGGCAGCGTGGCATGCTGCCCCATCGAAAGACCCCCGAGACCGTCATGGCCCGTCTCGTCATGAAGTTCGGCGGCACGTCCGTCGCCACCGTCGAGCGCATCCGCAACGTGGCGCGCCACGTCGAGCGCGAGGTCAAGGCCGGCCACGACGTGGCCGTCGTGGTCTCGGCCATGGCGGGGAAGACGAACGAGCTCGTCGGCTGGGTCAAGGAGGCGTCGCCGCTCTACGACGCGGCCGAGTACGATGTCGTCGTCGCCTCGGGCGAGCAGGTGACCTCCGGGCTTCTGGCGCTCGTGCTCAAGGACATGGGCATCCCGGCCCGGTCCTGGCAGGGCTGGCAGATCCCGATCCGCACCAGCGACGCGCATGGTTCCGCCCGGATCGACGGGGTCGATGGCGACGGCCTCGCGGCGGGCTTCGCGCGCGGCGAGGTGGCGGTGGTGTCCGGCTTCCAGGGCGTGCATGCGCCGAGCGGGCGCATCGCCACGCTCGGACGCGGCGGCTCCGACACCAGCGCGGTGGCCATCGCCGCCGCCATCGGCGCGGAGCGCTGCGACATCTACACCGACGTGGACGGCGTCTACACGACCGATCCGCGCATCGTGACCAAGGCGAAGCGGCTGGACCGCGTGGCCTTCGAGGAAATGCTCGAAATGGCGTCGCTGGGCGCCAAGGTGCTGCAGGTCCGGTCGGTCGAGCTCGCCATGGTGCACAAGGTGCGCACCTATGTGCGCTCGTCCTTCGACGACCCGGCCTCGCCCCAGGCCGGCACCCTCATCTGCGACGAGGAGGAGATCGTGGAACAGCAGATCGTCACCGGCATCGCCTATTCGAAGGACGAGGCCCAGATCACGCTCCGCCGGGTGGCCGACAAGCCCGGCGTCGCCGCGGCCATCTTCGGCCCGCTCGCCGATGCCAACATCAACGTCGACATGATCATCCAGGTCGTGTCGGACGACACCACGACGACCGACATCACCTTCACCGTTCCGACCGCCGATTTCGACCGCGCCCGCACGATCCTCGAGCGCGCCCGCGACCAGATCTCCTACGCCTCGCTGCAGGGCGCGACGGACGTGGTCAAGGTGTCGGCCATCGGCATCGGCATGCGCAGCCATGCCGGCGTCGCCGCCAAGGCGTTCCGCGCGCTGGCCGACAAGGGCATCAACATCCGCGCCATCACTACATCCGAGATCAAGTTCTCGGTGTTGATCGATGCGGCCTATACCGAACTGGCGGTGCGGACCCTGCATTCGCTGTACGGGCTCGACAAGGCCTGACCGGCGGCGCAGGGCGGGCGGTTTCACCCGCGGCGCGGCCCGCCGGT
>JAIYAB010000079.1 GCA_027489275.1 Hyphomicrobiales bacterium | reverse complement strand
GGGGTCGACATGATCTCAGCAGTTTCTGGTGTGCATCGCTGCGTCGTGTGCATCGCATTTTCCGTAGGTGCAGCTGCCGGGCTTCGAAGCGATGCGGCACAGGCCGTGGACGGTGTATGCCATCTGAACGACTTCTACGAGGCAGCGGAGGAAGCCCAACTGAGAGCCGAATGGTTCGAGCTTTGGGACGGGATGAACCCCATCTATGCGGTCAATGAATTGAAAAGGTACATCCACCAGATAAAATATGAAATTGTGCTTCTTGATCACAAGGAGTGCATGAATTGGAAGGAACACTCCGACAACATCTACAACCTGCGTCGTCGCCTCGACAGAGCCTACAGCGTTCTCCGAAAGCTTGAACGGCCCCATCAATAGGGACTGGCTGCAGGTAGTCGGACATGGCGGGCGAGGGGGCCATAGCACAGATGTCGGATGCCGGACTGGTGGGGTGAGCCGCTTCGTTCGAGCCTGATGCCATCAAGCTACCAACGTGATCCATGTGCTCGAACCATGACCCGGTCAGCGGGGCATGATTGGCCGGGTCGGTTGCTCCCGAATGAGCCCAGCCGCGAGGTCCGGCAAGCGCGAGCAACTTATCGTCTGATAGACGGCTCTTGGCGGCCTAGGTGGCCCGCAGCGACCTAACGGAGCGCCGAAGCTTCATCCTGCGCCGACAGGGGCCCCCGGCTCCCGAGCGAGCGCAGCAGCCCGTCGGCGAGATCCTGCCCGGAGGCAGGGGCGTAACCACCTGCCACCGGTTCGGGGAAGGCGGCAATGATCCTCCATGTGTCGCCAGCGCGGCACCCGACGAAGGTCGAGACAGGGCGCAGTCCGCCCGTGCCGGCCTCCGACAGAAGCACCTCGCGGCACAGGGTGTCGGCGCCGGTCCTGTGGGTGGCGAGGATGGTCGCCGCCGCCGTCCCGACGGTCGCCGTCTGGCCGGTCGCCAGCGTCGACAGTGCCCGCGCAAGGTCGGTATCCCGAGCAAACTGCGGGGCGTCGCTCCCGATCGGGGCGACGTTCATGACTGCAATGCCCAGCGGTACGCCGACGATCAGCCCCGCCGCCGCCGCCAGCCCAACACGCCAGTCGAACCGTGGACGGGTCTTTGCGGCCGGTCGGGCGGAGACCAGTTGCGGACGCGGCCGGACCTCGCCGGTCGCCGCGCCCGGCTCGATCGCCGTGTCGACCAGGATGGCGTTGGCGAGCGCGCGGGCCTCGACGAAGTCGGCGAAACGTTCTGCCGCCGCGAGATCGGTGGCGAGCACGGCACGAAGCGCTGCCGCTCGTTCTGGCGGGAGTTCGCCATCGGCGAGCGCCATCAGATCCTCATCGGACAGGGTGGATCGACCGGGCGTCGTCATGGCCGTGGCTCCTTGGTCAAGGTTTCGCTGGATAGGCCGAGTTCGCTCAGCAGGCGCAGCCTTGCGCGCGATAGCCGGCTCATCACGGTGCCGATCGGGATGTCGAGGTCCCGCGCGGCGTCCTTGTAGCTTTGCCCGTCAACGCACACGCGCCGAAGGATCTCCTGCTGGTCCTGCGCGAGCCGGCCCATGGCCTCGGCCGCCTTTCGGGCAGTGAGGCGGGTTTCGGTTGCCGTCCGCCCGTCCACGTCGCTGAGATGCGACCAGTCCTCGATGGTCTCGTGCCGTCCCTCCGAACGCCGCCTGCGCATGCCGTCGATCCACAGGTTGCGGATGATGCGGAACATCCACGCATCGAGCCTCGCATCGGCGTCCAAAGAGGCCATCGCTTTCAGCGCCCGCTCCACGGCGGCCTGGACCAGATCGCTTGCGTCATCGGCGTTGCCGGTCAACGAATGGGCGAAGCGCCGCAACCGCGGCAACAGCGCGACCAGATCATGTGTCGTCAGTTCGGGCATGGGTTCCTCATTGCCGCCGAAGACGAGCCGGCTCGGAGATTATTCCGTAGACCTCACAACCAATGGTGGAAGAATGCGAGGCGGGCGTCGGGAATAGGAACCTCTGCTCCTGCGTCTGTCGCTGGACCGTGGCAACCTGGAACGAACCCGATGCCGAAGACCGACCACAGATGCAGCGGCTGGCGCTGGAGGAGCCGCGTTGTGGCCGTCGCAGTCATGGCGATCATCGCCTCGGACGTCTTGCTGTCCGTCGTGTCGGGCTCGCCCCGCGCTTCCATCGTCGTCGCGTCGGCGTGGGCGGACGATGACGACGATGACGGCGGCGGCGGCGGCGGCGGCGGCGGGGGAGGCGGCGGGGGAGGCGTGACCGGGGGAGGACCCGATGGCGGCGGCGGTGGTTGGCGTGGGCCTCCTCCCGGCGCGCGCTTCAACTGGCCTTGGTCGACACCGCAGCGGGCGAGGCCAGCACAAAGGCCAATCCTCGTCGCTTTGGTTCCGACCGACCTGGACAGCCAACGGATCGTCGCTGCGGGCTTCGAGGTAATCGAGGAGCGCGCGATGACGCTTCCGCAGGGGCGCCTCATGCGGCTCGTCGCGCCGCCGCGGCTGTCGATCGAGGCGAGCCTCGGCCGGCTGCGTGCGCTCGGCCCCGGCGTCGTCGCGGATCGGAACCATCGCTACCGCGCGCGCTACCGCACCATGTCGGGAGCGGCGGCGGCCGTGCCTTCTTTCGATCCCTTCGCCCTGATGCACTGGCCGGGCGATCAGGCCTGCGCGGGCGACGCGCGCGTCGCGATGATCGATACGGGGCTTGACCTCGATCACCCGGATCTTCGCGGCCGCGGTCTCGCCGTGGTCCGTGTCGTCGACGCGCGGCGAAGGCCGGCGTCGACGGAGCACGGCACCTTGGTGGCGGCGATCCTCCTGCGCGGTCTGGGCGCCGCCGGAGCGGGCGGCCGATTGATCGCCATCGACGCCTTTCACCGTCGCGACGGGGTCGACGAGGCCGAGGCGTTCGATCTGGTCGCAGCCATCGATGCCGCGATGGAGCGTGGCGCACGCATCGTGAATGTCAGCGTGGCCGGCCCGGACAATGACGTTCTGGACGCGGCCGGCTCCGCGGCGTCGGCGCGCGGCGCCGTCTTCGTCGCCGCGGCGGGCAACGACGGGCCTGCGGCCCGGCCGCTCTATCCGGCCGCCTATGGCTGGGCGATCGCCGTGACCGCGGTCGATGGGCGCAGCGAGGCCTACCGGCGTGCCAACCGTGGGGCCTACATCGATCTCGCCGCACCGGGGGTCGGCCTGCCGCTGCCCGACAGGAGCGGCCGGGTGCGGCTGCGCAGCGGGACATCCTTCGCGGCGCCCTTCGTCGCCGCCGCTCTGGCCAACTACGGAGACCGTCTCCCTCCGGCCGACGGAGAGCGTCTCGCCGCCCTCGCCGGTATCGCCCGCGACCTCGGTCAACCGGGGCGCGACGACATCTTCGGCTGGGGCCTGCCGCAGGTGGACAGGCTCTGCAATCCGTGAGAATCGAGGAAAGGGCAGGGGAATAAGGTCGGGTTTCGCCCGTCTTCTCCAGCGGCGCCGCCTGCGCCGCATGGCAGGAGACCGTGATGTTCCGACAGCCCAAGCCCACGATCGCGTTCCGCTGCGCGCCGGAGGATCTCGGCGTCATCGCCGAGCCCGTTCCGGCGAAGACCGTCATGCCCGACTGGTTCAAGCGCCTCCCGCCCGTCGACGAGCGGCATCGCTCGACGCGGGACACGGGCCTGACCATCAAGCGATGCATGCCCTTCATCGATGCGATGGCGTGCGGCTACGTTCTGCCGCTCGCAGCGACGGTGCGCCTGGAGATCCGCGACGACGGCAGGACGGTGGATGCGGGATGGGACTTCGACAAGCCGATGGTGAGCCCGCACGGAACCCATCAGGTCGAGGGTCATCCGCGTGAGCCCAGGCCGCCATGCAAGTTCCACAACCACTGGACGATCACGACGCCGCCGGGTTGGAGTTGTCTGTTCGTTCCGATGCTGAACCGGCCATCGCCCGTGTTCGAAGTCGTCGCCGGCGTGGTGGAGACCGATACATATCGCGCTCCAATCAACTTCCCCTTCTTCGCGATGGCAAAGGACGGCCTCTATACGCTGGAACGCGGGACGCCGCTCGTCCAGGTCATCCCCTTTCGCCGCGAGACGACCGCCCTCGACTGCGACGTCGGGGCGGAAAGCCCGGAAGAGGCGCAGACACGCACCCGCATCTTCCGCAACACGATCGCAGCCGAGGGCTGGTACCGGCGTTTCGCCCGCCAGGGCTGAACGCAGCGGAATAACTCCGCCGGCGGCGCGTCTTCCCTGCATGCCGGTTCGCCCGAACGTCCGGCGCCTCGCTCAAGACAAGGGAGTTCAGACCATGAAACATCGCTTGACGATATCGACGATCGCCGCCGCGCTCCTGTCGACGGGAACATCGGCCGCCGTCCCGACGCAAAGCTCCACATCGCCCGTGGAGGCTGCAGGTCGTGCCGCCGACGAACGCTTGCGCGAGCCCTCTTTCTTGCCGCGCATCGATTTCGGCAGGACGTCGCTCGATGAAGCAACCGTCACGATGGAAGCTCAAAGCAGAAGCCGCGGTAGGAGCCGCGGAAGCTCCGCTCCCGTCGGCGTTCCCGAGTGGTCCGGCACGTACCGGGAAACACCTGGCTTCGGCCGTTCGGGCTGGTCCAACAGCTCGTCGAACCAATCCAGCAACGTCAGTTCCAACCGCTCCAGCAACTCCGGCTCCAACTGGGCCTCCAACTCCGCCGGCGGATGGGGCAGCAATCGTGACGGCGGATCGTCAAGCAATACGTCGAGCAACTCGTCCAGCAATTCATCGTCCAACGCATCGAGTAATGCGTCGAGCAACTCGTCATCGAACTCGTCCTCGAATTCGAGCTCCAATTCATCGTCGAACTCGTCCTCCAACGCATCGACAAATTCCTCTTCGAACTCGTCCTCGAATTCGTCGAGCAACTCATCGTCCAACTCGTCTAGCAACAACTGACTGATCCCGGCACGAGCGCCCACCCCGAGAGGACGACCACGCACACGAGATCGGTCGCCGCTCGAAACGTACGGCAGGGAGATCAAGTGCTCGATCTAGCCGTCGGCTGCTAGTCGAGAAATGCAGAAGAGTCTTGCGAGGGGCGCCTCACTTTCCAGGCAGGTCACGTATACGCCAGCAATTTGCGCGTGCCCGGGGTCCGTTCTTCTCCCGGGCACGCGCGGTATCGAAGGCCGGCAACCCGGACAGCTGAGAGCCGCACCAGTTCACGTCGCGCAGCGCAAGCAGTCTCTGTAATCAGGCAGTAGCGCCTCGTGCCACGGCCAACCGCAACTGCAGCCTCACCGACGAATCGCACCTTCGGACTGTCACCGCCGGCCACGAGGCGGACCTCTGGTCCTAAGACCATGGTCCAGTCAGAGCACGCGAACCGCCAATCAGAAATGCTTAACATCGAATGCGTCAGCGTATCTCCGGCGACGTGACATGAAGCATGGAATGAAGTTGGTCGAAGCGACCCCGTTCCTTGATCAGGTCTTGTCTTTTCTCATCATGATGGCAGCAATCCGATCATGTTCGGGACAAAGGCTCGCCGACAATCGTTGCTGACAGGGTTTATATGAATTGTTGAGTTGTATTTGATTCATTGATCTAAAATAAACCCCCTTCACTAGTTTAGCTCAATGTGGCATGATCGAGGTCACTGCCGAAGCTTGGATCCCCCGATGGCGAAGCGCACGACCACCTCGACGACCACCTCGACGAGCACCGCGTCGAAGACCACGACGACCACCAAGACCGTCGACGGCGACGGTTACCTTACGACCCTGGTCGGATCGGACGGCGGTGAAATCATCCGGGGCTATGGTCTGTCGCGCGGCCGGGACCGGGACTTCGCGGAAGTGCTCGACGGCGGCGCCGGGAACGACTCGCTCTACGGAGGCGGGGGCAGCGATACGCTGATCGGCGGTTCGGGCAACGACTTCATCGACGGCGGCACCGGGATCGACGTCGCT
>JAIYAB010000103.1 GCA_027489275.1 Hyphomicrobiales bacterium | reverse complement strand
CGTGACGGCGACGGTGGAGTCCATCCCGCTCATCACGGCGTCGATTCTGTCCAAGAAACTGGCCGCCGGCCTCGACGGGCTGGTGATGGACGTGAAGACCGGCTCGGGGGCGTTCATGTCGACGCTCGAAGGCTCGCAGGAGCTGGCCGAGAGCCTCGCCCTCGTGGCCACGCAGGCCGGGCTGCCGACGACGGCGCTGATCACCGACATGAACGAGCCGCTGGCGAGCGCCGCGGGCAACGCGGTCGAGGTCATGAACGCCGTCGCCTATCTCACCGGCGCGCGCCGGGACACGCGGCTGCACGAGGTGGTCGTCGCGCTGGGCGGGGAAATGCTGCATCTCGGCGGGCTCGCTGAGAGCATCGAGGACGGATGGGCCCAGATCGACGCCGCCGTCGACTCGGGCAGGGCGGCCGAGGTGTTCCAGCGCATGGTCGCGGTACTCGGCGGCCCCGCCGATTTCGTCGAGCGGCCACAGGCTCATCTGGCGAGCGCGTCCGTCGTGCGGCCGGTGCATGCGCCCCGGCGCGGTTTCGTCAGTGCCGTCGACGTGCGGGCCGTCGGCATCGCCGTCGTGGCGCTCGGCGGCGGGCGGACGCGGCCGCAGGACAGGGTGGACCCGTCCGTCGGCTTCACCGACCTCGCCGGCCTCGGCGCCGAGGTGGGGCCGGATGTCCCGTTCGCGATGGTTCACGCGCGCGACGAGGCGGCGGCAGAGGCCGCGGCGGCTGCACTTCGCGTCGCCTATACGCTGTCGGACGCAGCTCCCGAAACCGGCCCGACCGTGCTGGCCCGGTTCGGCGCGGCGGACGACGACGACGCGCCGACGGCGCATTGACCGGGAGACGGCCATGACGATCCTGGTGGTCGCACGCGGAAACATGGACGATGCCGCCTGGGTCGAGAGGCTCCGGCACGAGCTGCCCGGCCGTGAGATCGTGGTGCAGGGCGAGCCGTTCGACCGGCGGGCGGTGCATTATGCCGTCGCCTGGAAGCACCCGCCCGGCGCCTTCGCCGGCCTGCCGAACCTGACCGCCATCTTCTCGCTGGGCGCCGGCGTCGAGCACCTGCTCATGGATCCCCGGCTTCCCGACGTACCGGTCCTGCGCGTGGTCGACGGCGACCTGACGGCGCGCATGAGCGAGTACGTCGTGCTGCACGCCCTGCGCATCCTGCGCCAGCACGAGCTCCTGGTCCGCCAGCAGCGCGAGCGGATCTGGCTGGACGACGACCGCCAGCCCGCGGCGCGGGACGTCCGCGTCGGCGTCATGGGGCTCGGCGTGCTGGGCGCGGACGCCGCCGCGAAGCTGCGGACGATGGGCTTCGACGTCGCCGGCTGGAGCCGCACGGCGAAGGTCCTGCCCGGCGTCGCCTGCTTTGCCGGGGCCGAGGGCCTGACGCCGTTCCTGTCTCGAACCGACATCCTGGTGTGCCTCCTGCCGCTGACGCCGGACACGGCGGGCATCATCGATCGCTCGCTGCTCGGCCGTCTGGCGAAGGACGGACGCGCCGGCGGCGCTCACCTCGTCAATGCCGGTCGCGGCGGTCTTCAGGTCGAGGCCGACATCCTGGCTGCGCTGGAAGACGGCACGCTCGCCTCCGCGACGCTGGACGTGTTCGAGACGGAGCCGCTGCCGGCCGACTCGCCCCTGTGGGGCCATCCCCGGGTGACAGTGACGCCGCACAACGCGGCCATGTCCTCGCCGCACGCCATCGCCGGCCTCATCGCCCGCCAGATCCGCCGCCACGAGGCGGGAGAGCCCTTCGAGCACCTCGTCGACCGGTCGCGCGGCTACTGACGATCGGTGGTCCTCGGCGCGCGCGTAACCGCGTATCAGCCGAGGCGGCGCAGGCTCGTCACCGGGCCGCCGCCCTTGGCCTCGATGCGGGCCACGGCCTCGGCGAAGGGCTCGCTCGTGACGAGCATGAAGTGGCCGTTGGCGTGCAGCAGGGTTTGAGGATCCTGCATGATGCCGACATGGCCCTTCCAGAACACGAGGTCGCCGCGCTGCAGGGAAGCGCCCGCGGGAAGCGGCCGGCCGAGCGCGTTTTCCTGCATGTCGCTGTCGCGCGGAGCGGCGATCCCGGCCGCACCGAGCGCGACCTGGGCGAGGCCGGAGCAGTCGAGGCCGAGGCTGGTGCGTCCGCCCCACAGATAAGGCACGCCGACGAAACGCTCGGCAACGGCGACGAAATCCGGCTCGACCTCGCCGGCCGGTACGAGGTGGCGGGCGAAGACGGCGCCGTGGCGAGTGACTGCGAAGTCACCCTGCATGCGCTCGACGGCGACGCGGCTGCCCAGCGACAGTGCCGCGACCGGCGGCAGCTTGATCGAGGGACCGGGGTAGAGGAACGTCCGCAAGGTCGAGACGCGATGCGTCGGCGTGGCGGGAGCGTCGATGAGCGCGCTCGCCGGCATCCAGCCGACATAGCCGTCGTGGTCGAGCTGGCCCCAGGCCCAGCCTTCGTCGGTGACCTCGTAGATCGTCGCCGTCTCGCCGTGCAGCGCCTCGGTGTCGAGAGGTGCATCCGGCGCCGGCGCGCGCCGCAGGGCCGCCGTCGCCTCGACGACGCGCATGGGCCGGCCGGGCACATAGCGCGCGGCCTCGACCGTGCCGCGCAAATGTTCGGCCGCGAGGTCGGGGCGGGCGGGCGTGAGGCGCCTGTCGGGTGCGGTCATCGGGGCAGGTCCCTGCTGCGGGAAACGATCAGATCGCCGAGGCGCTCCACGTAAAGCGCGCCCTTGACGGTGCGCTGCACGACGACGTTGCGCCGGTCCGCGTCGTCGCGCCGGCGGGCGACGAGATCCATCTTGCCCATCGTGTCGAGCGCGCGCGTGATGGCCGGCTTGGTGACGCCCAGCTTGCGCGCGAGGCCGCGCACGGTGTGCGGCGGCGGTTCGAGATAGATGGTCAGGAGAATGGCCGTCTGCCGCGCGGACAGGTCCTGGTCCTCGTCCCGCACGAGGTCGAGGTTGACGTCATGCCAGAGCTTGAGGGCCTGCGACGGACGCAACGGGAGGGTCATGCGGGCGGCAGTCCGGTCGGTGCGGGTCGAACGGGGGTTCGGCCGGGGCCGCTCGTCATGTACGCGGCGGGTAGCGCTCTTCCACGAGGCCCGCCACGAGGCGCGCCGCCTGGGGCTCGCCACCTTCCGGACGACCTGGCTTGGACGAGGGTACCCACCCAAAAATGTCGAAATGAGCCCAAGACTTCGCCTTTTCAACGAACCGGCGCAGAAAAAGCGCTGCCGTCACTGATCCTGCGAACGCGCCACCGGAGACGTTGTTCATGTCGGCGATCCTGGAATCAAGCATCGCATCGTAAGGCGACCACAGGGGCATGCGCCAGACCGGATCGTTGACGGCCGCGCCGATGCGCAGGAGATCGGCCGCCAGGTCGTCGTCGTCGGTGTAGAGCGGCGGCAGGTCGGGCCCGAGGGCGACACGTGCGGCGCCGGTCAGCGTCGCGAAGTCGATCACCAGGTCGGGCGCCTCCTCGTCGGCGAAGGCGAGCGCGTCGGCCAGGATCAGCCGGCCCTCGGCATCCGTGTTGCCGATCTCGACGGTCGGACCCTTGCGGCTGCGCAATACGTCGCCGGGGCGGAAAGCGGAGCCCGAAATCGCGTTCTCCACCGCCGGGATCAGCACGCGCAGGCGCACCGGTAGGCGCGCCTCCACGATCATCCGGGCCGCCGACAGCGCCGCCGCGGCGCCGCCCATGTCCTTCTTCATGAGGAGCATCCCGGCGGCGGTCTTGATGTCGAGGCCGCCCGTGTCGAAGCACACTCCCTTGCCCACGAGCGTCACCTTCGGATGGGCGGGGTCGCCCCAGGTGATGTCGACGAGCCGCGGCGGGCGCTCGGAGGCGCGGCCGACCGCGTGGATCATCGGGAAATTGTCGCGCAGCAGGTCGTCGCCGATGGTGACGCGGATCGTGGCGCGGGACCGCGCGGCGAAGGCGCGCGCGTGGTTCTCGAGGTCGGCGGGACCGAGGTCGCCGGCCGGCGTGTTGATGAGGTCGCGGCCGAAGGCCACCGCGTCGGCCTCGCGCGACACGGCGTCGCCGTCGACGCCGTCGGGCACGACGAACCGCACGGCCTTCGCCGGGCGGTCGCGATAGCGCGAGAAACGGTAGGAGCCGAGAGCGACGGCGAGGGTGGCGAGCCGGGAGTCGCCGGGGACGGCCTCGAGCCGGTAGAGGCCGGCGGGCAGGGCCTGGACGAGGCGGCCGGCGTGGAAGGGATCGGCGGGCCTGCGCGACGTCCCGGCATCCGCCCCGAACAGGATGGCCACGATGCGCCCCTGCGGGTCGGGTAGCGCGACGGATTGGCCGGAGGTCGCATCGAAGCCCTGCGCCTCGGCGAAGGCGACGGCGGCCTCGCCGAGGGCGCCGGCCACCTCGCGCCAGGCGGCGGAGGTGACGAAGAGGACCGGGACGGCGGCGGAGGCGGCGGGATCGGACGAGGCGACGAGGACTGGATGCACGGGGCGGCTCCGCTGGCGGACACACTCGCTGATACCACGAGCCGGCCCCGCGGCAACCCTCGGACGGCCCCCGTCGCTCCGTCTTAACCATCCGTTAGGGTTAACACTTTATTGCTCGCTCTACGTTTGTCCCCGGCTGGGGGCAACGCCCGGATGAACGAGCGAGCGCACCATGGCCCCCTCCCCGTCGACTTCCGCCACAGCCCCGCGACGCCTCGCCATGCTTGCGGCGGTCGCCATGGTCGCGCTGACGGCGGCCGGGTGCTTCAAGAAGGACGGGGCGGACATCACCGGTTCGGTCGGCCCGGCCGGCAATACGGCCGAATCCTGGCGCTCCTACGCGGACGAGTGGGGCAAGCGCTACGACGAGAAGCCGGGCGACAAGACGGCGTCGTTGAACTATGCCCGCGCGCTGCGCGCGCTCGACCAGCGTCAGCAGGCTGTGGCGGTGCTGCAGACGGCGGCGCTCAGGGCGCCGAAGGACACCGATATCCTGGCCGCCTATGGCAAGGCGCTCGTCGAGGTGGGGTCGCTGAAGCAGGCGCAGGAGGTGCTCTCGCGCGCCCATACGCCGGAGCGGCCCGACTGGCGGATCCTGTCGGCGCAAGGGGCGGTCGCGGACCAGCTGGGCGACCACCAGCAGGCGCAGAACCTCTACAATTCCGCGCTGAAGATCCGGCCGAACGACCCGGGCGTGATGGCGAATCTCGGCCTGTCCTACGCCCTGTCGCAGCAATTGCCGCTGGCGGAACAGACGCTTCGTACGGCGTCCGAGCAGCCGGGCGCGGATGCCCGGGTGCGCCAGAACCTCGCTCTCGTTCTCGGACTGCAGGGCAAGTTCGGCGAGGCCGAGACCGTGGCGCGGCGCGATCTGTCGCCGGTCGAGGCGGCGCAGTCAGTGGCGGTGGTCCGGCAGATGGTGGCGCAGCCCAACAATTGGGCGAAGATCAAGGCCGCCGACGGCGGCAACGCGACGGCGGTCGGCAAGAAGCCGGCGAAGGCCGCCCGCGCTCCGGCCGCGGGCAGCCCGCTGGCGCTCGTGCCCGGCCAGACGGCGGACGAGGCGGAGTAGCCGGCCGGACGACGCCGGGACCGACGACCGCGCAGACGCGCCGGCGCGGGTCGGCGCAGGGCCGCTCAGTGCGCCGCGCGCGGCCGCGCGGCCGTCGCCGGTTCCGTT
>JAIYAB010000418.1 GCA_027489275.1 Hyphomicrobiales bacterium | reverse complement strand
GCCCGGTAAGCCCGCGGATCGACCACCCTCACGCGTCCGTCCGCCACGACGGCGTGCCGATCGATAGCCGGAAGCGCCGGATGATGCTGGTGGAATGACACGACGATGCCGCCCCGGGCACGGACGCGCCGCACGGCCGAGTCCAGTGCCGCCGCTCCCTCGGAGTCAAGGCGCGCCAAGGGATCGTCCAGCACGACGAGGAACGGAGCGCCGAACAGCGCCCTCGCCAAAGCGATCCGCTGCCGCTGGCCGGCCGAGAGCACCACACCGCCCTCCCCGATCACCGTGGCATATCCGTCAGGCAGGTCCCGTATCGCCCGGTCCAGGGACGCGGCCTGCGCGGCGGCAACCACGGCCTCCAGCGGCACGTCGGGTGCGAATCCCGCGATGTTCTGCGCGATCGTCCCCGGTTCCAGCACCGGATCCTGCGGCAAGACGCCTATGTGCGAGGACAGCCCGCTGCCCCAGCGGTCGTATGGGACGCCATCGAGGAGCACTTGCCCCCGGATTGGAGGGGCCAGGCCAGCGAGGCACTGCCACAGCAGCGTTTTTCCGCACCCGCTCGGGCCCACGATGGCAAGGGCATCGCCGGCGCGCAGACGCAGATGCATTGACAGTTCCGTGGCCTCGGGCCTCTCCGGCCGTCCCGCGGTGAGGTCGTCGATCCGCACGGAGAGGCGCGGCGGCAGCATCGAGAAGCCCCATGCCGGGCCGGTCACGGCCGCGAGGGCCGCTGCCAGCCGCCGTGCGGCATCGGCCGCGTGCGCCACGTCCGGCGCCACGACCGCGGCAGAGCGAAGGATGGATGATGCGCGGGATGCCAGCAGGGCCGCGGCCAGCGCGGCCCCGGCGGCTGTGACCTCGCCGGCCTCGAGCCACAGCGCGAGCGCAAACGTTCCGGTTCCCGAGAGCGCTACGAACAGATCTGCGGCGGACGCTATGCGAAGCCCCACGCGAATGCTGTCACGCCCGCCGGGCGCGCGAACCAATGTGCGGGACGCCCGAGCGCCGATCGCTGCGGGCGGACGCGGTGACCGCAACGTCCGCAGAACGTGCATGGCGAGGATACAGAAGCCGACGAGGCTCGTGCACAGGACGAAAAGGCCGACGATAGGGTCGAGCCAGAACGTCGCGCCGACGAACACGACGACCCATGGCAGGTCGCACAGCGCGACACCGGCGCGCCCCCCCAGGACGTCAATGACGGCTTCGAGGTCATTTGCCTCCCGCCCTCGCCTGACCCACCGGCCGGTAGACAGACTGCCACCCTGCATGAAGCTCAAGGGCCCGTTCTCGGACAGCCTGCGATCCACACGCTCTGCGAGCACCTGCAAAAGGCGTCTTCGAGACTCAACCAGCATGAACTGCATCGACAATGCGGCCATAACGACGAGTGTCGAGCCGGCCAGCGCCAGACGGCTCTCCGGCCCGGCCAGGTCCGTCAGCACGTAAAGCGCATAGGCCGGCGCAGCGAGGTGAAGAAGGTTAATGGCCAGGGATGTGATGCCCGCAGCCGCGAGACGGCCGGCCTCGCGACTTGCGGCGGGCCAGATCAAACCGGCGATGCCGAGCACCGACGTGATCCTCATGATGCGCAACCCATCACCTGCTCCACACCCTCCGCCGGCCGCGCGCTGCGGCAGGTCGGTGAGGGCCGGTCCATCTGAAAGAGACGTTCGGGGCGGCTTCTGCCGCATCAATGTCGATCATGCCTACTGCAAAGACGTTCGGACGGCCAGAGTTGAGAAACTGCTCCCGATCTCCGTCCAAATTTCGGAAAATCTGATGTACTGCTGGTCAAGCGTTTGAATTCGCTGCAGGTGGCGCTGCCGCGATCATGCCTGAATCATGTGGATGGCGGCGTCCCCGCCGTGGAACGTCTGATAGTTGTGAACTTAATCTACCGCTTAATCTAAATGGTCTACTGCTTGAATATTCGACTCCGCCGGAGGTGATGGCGCAGTGTGGCCAAGCCTTGGCTAATTCTTCGTGCCGCGCAACAGACCGATCAGTTCCACCGCTTCGGCACGCGTCGCTTCGGCAATGCTGGCTCGAACGCGCTGCGATGCCTCGACGGCAACCGGTCCCGCCACGTCGATCTCCCGTGCGATCCGCGCCTCTTGCTGCTCGGCGCAGGCCCGCAGCACCGATGACAGCACATCCTGTGCCGGTGCACTTGCACCGACCGAGAGAACGGCGCGCGCCAGACAGACCCGATGTTGACCTATGGCCGAATCCAGCAGGCGGACGCGTTCAGGCGACGGGCTGCGGCGTGCAATCTGGCTGACCCCCTCGGAGTCGGCGCCAGGGGACGGTGGCAACGAAGCCACGACAGGTGGCGCCGGCGGCGTCTGCGATGCTGGTGGGATGGCGATGTCGATGGCTGGCTTGTGGCCGCCACCGCTCTCGGAGGGAGACGGCGGGACTGGAGCTCGGACGGCGGGCACCGCTACGGCGGCTGGCGGAATGGAGGCTGCCTGAGGCTCTTCGCGTGTCGTCGCAGGTTCAGTTGCTGCTTTGGCATGCTCCTGAGATGGTCCTGGCCCCATGACAGCGGCGGGCGGGTCCGCCGGCAGCACGGTCCCGGGCTGCGTCGGCTCGAGGGCCGCTGCGAAGGCCGGAGCCGCAGGAGCAACGAGGAGTGGCGTGGCTGCAGGCGGCGCGACTGTCGGCACGGGCTCTGGCGCCGCCGAAGCACGTGACTGTGTCTCCTCAGCGCGGTCCGCCGGCCTCGGGACCTCCGACATACTGGTCGCCGCTTTGGGCTGGCCGGTCTCCGCAGACGATGGTCGCTCCGCAGCACCCTGCGCCGAAGGCTCTGGCTTGGTGGCCTGCGTCGGTGCCGGAGCGAGATCACGAGGGCGCGGCGGCGGAAGCGGAATGGTCCGCAACTGGGCAACGCGGGGCGCCGGCTGCACGGCCGGCGGAATAGCGGCCGGCGCGCTTGGCGCGTCCGCTGCCGATCCGTCCGCGGCCTGCTCCTCCGACGGCTCTTCGGTTGTCGGTGGGATTGTCGCTTCCTGCGTTCGACGGCGCTTCACCTCGGCGGCGGCCGACGTCTCGTAGGCGGTTCGGAACTGCCGCCTGTACTGTGCCTGGAGCGTGCGGACGGCCCTGTTCACATCGTTTCGGCTCGCGTCCTCCGGGAGGGCTGCCGTCCGAAAGTCCGTCAGTTCGTTCAGGCAGGCATTCCGAAGGCCGGCTTCCGCTTCCGTGAAGCCGCGGACGGGTTCGATCCGGCCGCGGGAGGAGAAGTACCGGGTGCCGCACAGCACGAACGCCTCAATGGCCTCTCTGATGTCTCCATCGACTTGTGCTGCTTGCGGTTGCGCAGCGTCCTGGCCGTTTGCCGGAACAATGGCCGAGCCTGCCAACGCCGCCGCGACGAGCAGCGTTGCCACGCCGTGTCGCAGCCAAAGATCGGGCATTGGGCGGCGAGTCGTCATGCGAGGGCGCGTATCACGATTCGACAAAGTTGGCTCGGTTTGTCCGGCACGCTCGGGTGTCGGTGCGCTCGGTTGTCGCAAGCCCCCGAGGCGCAGGTCAACCTTAATATTAAGTTAATCAACCCAGAGTTAATCACACGTACTTCCACGGCGGCTCCGTGTGGTTTCGCTGCATCACGTTCTGTGGATAAATGCGCTTCGTAAGGGAGACATGCACGATGACAGACGGGCGCTGGACGATTTCCACCGGGTCAAAATTCGAGGCATGGGGTGGCTATTCGCGGGCCGTGGTCGACGGCGAGTGGGTCTTCGTCTCCGGTACCGCAGGCTACGACTTCTCCGATGGTTCGATCAGCGAGGATCCCGCCGAACAGGCACGACAGTGCCTTCGGACCATTGCCGCGACGCTCGAGAAGGCCGGCGCTTCGATGGCCGATATCGTTCGCGTGAGGGTCTACCTCTCCGACAGAACTTATGTGATGCCCGTGTCCGAAGTGCTGGGCGCCACTTTCAGCGATCCTCGCCCCACCAACACGACGATCATCTGCGGCTTCGCAATGCCTGAAATGAAAGTCGAAATCGAAGTGACTGCGCTCCTTCGTCAGCGCTAGGGCACAGGGCCCCTCCCGGAAGGACATTTTCGGGCTTCCGCCGCCGGCTTCCTCATGCTTCATTCCCCCGGTTGCGCGGCGGGGACTTGGCCTTCATTCATGCTCGAAATCAGGGGGCTCGTCAGGTCGTTCGGGAGCATGAACGCCGTCGACGGAGTGGATCTCACCGTCGAACAGGGGCGCATCACGGGGCTCATCGGCCCCAACGGCGCCGGCAAAACCACTCTCTTCAATCTCATCGCCGGAACCTTGGCCCCGACATCGGGCGACATCCGCTTCATGGGCGATCCGATCGGCGGGCTGTCGCCGGACCGGATCTTCGCGAAAGGGCTGGCCCGGACGTTTCAGATCCCCCGCCCCTTCCCCCGCATGAGCGTCCTCGAAAACGCCATGCTCGTGCCGCTCGGCCAGTCTGGCGAGCGGTTCTGGAACAACTGGTTCCGCCCGGCAGAAGTGGCCCGCCAGGAGCGCGAGAACCGCGAACGCGCGGTCGAGGTGCTAGGCTTCTGCGGCTTGGGCGCGAAGCTCAACGATCCGGCCGGTACGCTCTCGGGGGGGCAGCAGAAGCTGCTCGAACTGGCCCGCGTCCTGATGATCGATCCGAAGATGATCCTTCTCGACGAACCCGGCGCAGGCGTGAACCCGACGCTCATGGAAACACTGATCGACAAGATCCTTGCGTTGCACGCGCGCGGGATCACCTTCCTTCTCATCGAGCACAACATGGACCTCGTGATGCGCATCTGCCATCCGATCGTGGTCATGGCCCAGGGGCAGGTCATCCACCGGGGCGATGCGGCCTCCGTGCAGAAGGACCCTCGTGTCCTCGACGCCTATCTCGGGGATCTGCCGGCATGAGCCCGCCCCTGCTCGTCGCACGCGACATCGTGGCCGGTTACGTGCCGGGGCTCCCGATCGTGAAGGGGGTCTCGGCCGATGTGGCGCGCGGCGAAATCGTCACCATCATCGGGCCAAACGGCGCCGGCAAGTCGACCTTCCTCAAGGCGTTGGCAGGTCTTGTCCCGGTTACCTCAGGCGAGGTGCGCCTGGGCGATGCAGTGGTGACCGGCAAGGATACCCACCGGTTGATTGCCGCCGGCCTCGCCTTCGTTCCGCAAACGGGTAACGTTTTCACCACCCTGACGATCCACGAGAACCTCACGGTGGGCGGCCACACCATTGGCCCCGCACTGCGCCGACGGCTCGACGCGGCCTATGAGATGTTTCCGGCGCTGGCGGCCAAACGCGGGCAGAAGGCCCGCGTGCTTTCTGGAGGCCAGCGCCAGATGCTGGCGATCGCGCGGGCATTGATGACGGAGCCCTCCGTGATCATGCTGGACGAGCCAACGGCGGGTCTTGCGCCGCGCGTGGTGGGCGAAGTCTTCGCCGACCTTCGCCGGCTGGCGCAGACGGACGTTGCAGTCCTCATGGTGGAGCAGAACGCCAAGGCGGCGCTTCGCATCTCCGATCGTGGCTATGTGCTGGCCGACGGCGAGAACCGGTTTTCCGGCGCGGCCTCCGATCTTCTGGCCGATCCCGCCGTGGCCGAGGCGTTCCTTGGCAGCCGCAGGGCCGGCGTGGCGGGCAGCGAAGCGGGACGGACGCACTGATGCTGGGCCAAGCCATCGCCGACGGAATCCTGACGGGCGCCATCATCGCGCTGGGCGCCATCGGCGTCTCGTTCGGATTGCAGATCCTGCGTTTCGCGAACTTTGCTCATTCGGAGCTGGTCACCTGGGGCGCCTACCTCGCGCTGGTGTTCGTCACCTTCGCGGGGCCGGGGACGCCGACGGGACCGCTGTCGTTTGGGTGGCAGCTCATCGCGGCGATGGTCTTTGCGGGCGTTCTGACCGGCGTCCTCGCCTGGGTGGTCGACATCCTCGTCTTCCGCCGCTTGCGGAACAGCGACGCTCACCCGCTGTCGATGGTGTTCGCCGCCTTCGGCGTGGCCCTCGTCATGCGCCACGTCGTCGTGCTGATCTGGGGGCACGGCTCCTATTTCTACACCCGTGAGTTGCAGATCGCCCTCGAAGTGCTTCCGGGCATCCGCATGCTGCCGGATCAGATCTTCATCCTGGGCCTGACCTTCGTCGTCGTCGCGGCGATGCACCTGTATCTCACATACAGCCGCACCGGCATGGCGATGCGGGCGATGGCGGAGAGTCCTTCTCTCGCGCGCGTCTGCGGCGTGCAGGTGGAGAGCGTGGTGCGCTGGACGTGGTTCATTTCGGGCGGACTTGCGGCGATGGCCGGCGTTTTCCTCGGCCTCACCCCTCAGTTGCACCCCGAAATGGGCTTCAATCTACTACTGGCGCTCTTCGCGGCTGCCATTCTCGGTGGAGCAGGCTCGCTGATCGGCGCGGTGGTCGGGGGGCTCCTCGTCGGGCTGGCGGAAAACCTATCGGTGCTCTTCATCAGCCCGGGCTACAAGACGGCGATGCCGTTCCTCGTGCTCCTGCTGGTGCTGTTCTTCCGGCCGCAGGGCCTGTTCGGCGAGAAGGAGGGCTCGCGGTGAGCATGGGCCTCGTCTCCTACGGCGTCTTCTTCCTCAGCGTCGTCCTGATCCTCGGCATCGTGGCCCTCGGCCTCAATCTCCAATGGGGCTACACGGGCCTCTTCAACGCCGGGATCGCCGGCTTCTACGCGATCGGCGCCTACACCCACTCGATCATCACCACGCCGCCGCGGGCCGACCTGATCGCGAACATGGGCCTGCCATGGGTCGTCGGGATTGCAGGCGCCATGGCCGTGACCGCGCTCGCCGCCTGGATCATCGGGCTTGCGACGATCAGGCTGCGCGGCGACTACCTCGCCATCTCCACCTTCGGCATCGCCGTGACCATCCAGCTCGTCACGCTGAACTTCGAGGCTCTGACCGGCGGTTCCCAGGGCTTCACCGGCATTCCGCGACCGCTCTACGGCATGTTCGGCTCTCCGTTTGCCTTCAACCTGTTCTACTTCGCCCTGCTGCTGGCCGTTGTGGCGCTGGTCTACTGGGGGCTGGAGCGCATCCTGCGCTCGCCCTGGGGCCGTGTCCTCAAGGCGGTGCGCGAGGACGAGACGGCGGCCATCGCGCTCGGCAAGAGCGCGATCAGCTTCCGGCTTCAGTCGTTTGTCATCGGGTCCACACTGATGGGGCTGGCCGGAGCGCTCTATGTCAGCTTCATCGGTTTCGTCAGCCCTTTCGACTTCCTGCCGATCGTGACCTTCCAGATCTGGGCGATGGTCATCGTCGGGGGCAGCGGCAACAACAAGGGCGCGCTGCTGGGCGCGCTGACGGTGTGGCTCATTTGGGCCTCGTCGGGCGTCGCGATCACGAAACTCGTGCCACCCGCGCACGCGGCCCAGGGCGGCGCCATCCAGGTCATTCTCATCGGCCTGATGCTCGTGCTGGCTCTGCTGTTTCGACCGCGGGGGCTCATCGGCGAGGAGACGATGGTCTCGCGCCATGCCGACGAGCGATGAGCCGTTGCCGCGATTGACACCGCCGGATGAAACACGGAAGTTCAAAGCCTTGAATTCTGGACTGTTTCCAGCCCAGTGACGGAAGCACCCAGCCGATAGAAGGCGTTCGCGCGCCAGAGGGGAGACAGGGATGATGAAGACGACGTTGGGGGTGGCCGCCGCACTGGCCACGATAGCGCTGATGGGGCCCGCGCCGGCATCGGCGCAGCAGGTGTCCTGCCCCGTGAAGATCGGCGGGATCCTGCCGCTCACGGGCTCGATGGCGCCGATCACGAAGAAGATCGCCGAGTCGGCCCAGCTCGCGCTCGAGCACATCAACCAGGGTGGCGGCATCAAGGGCTGCCCGGTGGAGCTCGTGCTGCGCGACGACCAGGGCCAGCCCACGGTGGGCGTGGACGCCGCCAAGTACCTCGTCGAGGTCGAGCGCGTGCCGGCCATCACCGGCACCATCTCGTCGGGCGTGACCGGGCCGATCATCTCGTCGGTCACCGGACCTTCGAAGATCGTCCAGATTTCCTGCTGCTCGACCGCGAGTGCCTTCACCCTCGACGGGCGCAGCGGCGGCTACTTCTTCCGCACCCTGCCCACGTCGAAGACGCAGGCCTTCGCGACCGCGTCTGAAATCACCCGACGCGGCCTGAAGAAGACTGCGATCATCTATGTGAACACCGACTTCGGCGTCGACATGACGAAGTTCGTCAAGCTCGCGCTGCCGAAGCTCGGCGGCGAGATCGTCGCCGAAGTGCCCTACAACGACAACCAGTCGAGCTACCGCGCCGAGGTGACCAAGGCGCTTGCCGCAAAGCCCGAGTCGCTGCTGCTCATCGGCTTCCCGAAGGACGCGGTCACCATCGTGCGCGAGTGGCTTTCGCTCGGCGGTCCCCAGCAGATCGCGCTGAACAATTCCATGCGCGTCATGGACTTCGTCAACGGCGTCGGCCCGAGGTTCCTCAACGAGAGCTTCGGCATGGACAACGCCCAGGTCGCCGGCCCGACCGTAGATGCCTTCAACCAGGCGTTCGAGGCCAAGTACAAGACCGACAGCAAGGGCCCCGGCGTCCACACGCAGTATGACGCGTTGATGGTACTCGGCCTCGCGATGAACATTGCCAAGGACCTGACCGGACCGTCCATCAAGGATGCCGTCCGTCAGGTCCATGCCGCCGGCGGCGCCCAGGTCGGGACCGGCCCGGAGGAGTTCAAGAAGGCAATCTCGCTGATCAAGGACGGCAAGCCGATCAAGTATTTCGGCGCGACCGGCCCGATCGAGTTCGATGCGAACGGCGACGTTACCGGCCCCGCGCTCGTCTGGAAGATCAAGGACGGCGAGATCGTGACCGACCGGGTCATTTCCATCGAGGAAATGCAGGCTCTGTTCAAGAAGGTCGAGTAGTCGCACCTGTCGCGGCTCGGCTGTTCCAGCCGGGCCGCCAATCCCGTCACGAGCAGACGGATTGGTCGAGACACAAGGCCCCTTCGTCACGCGAAGGGGCCTTATTCGTGAGGCTCCGCCGTTCAGGCCGTGCTTACGGCACGTCGACGAGCCACATCTGCTTGAGGATCGCGGTGTGGAGAGGCGCGCCGTGGCGGGCCAGGGCGCCGGTCAGGATGTCGATGTGGTTTGCCCCAGCCACGACATGGACCTGCGTGTCGTGGCTGGCGGAGGACCATGAGGCTGCGAAGTCCAGCGACTGGTCGATGAACTCCTGTGTCTCGGCGCCGCCGACCGCGACGATCAGCGGAGCGGCCTCCTGCGGAATGTGTCGCTGCGGGCTCCACAGGGCCGCTTCGTCCGCGGTGAATCCGAGCGTCTCCTGCTGGGCCGAGAGGCGCAGCGGCTCCAGTTCGAAGACGCCCGAGATCGACAGGCCTCCCCGGATGCAGCGCGGTGGCAGGTCGGCCTCGCGCTGCCATGCCTGGTCGAGACAAAGCGCCGTGAGGTGACCGCCGGCGGAGTGGCCCGCAACGTGGACGCGACCCGGGTCGCCGCCATGCAAATGCGCATGGCGCGTCAGCCACGTAACCGCAGCGCGGATGTGGGCCACGATGTCCGCCATTCGCACCTGCGGGATCAACGGATAATCGAGAACAGCGACGAGCGCTCCTGCGGGGGCGAACGCGCCTCCAACGAAGCTGAAGGTCGCGGCGTCGAGCGAGCGCCAGAAACCGCCATGGATGAACACGAGCACGGGAGCCGGCGTCCCGGATTCCGGCGGAAGGAACAGGTCCATCGTCGCCTCCGGCCGTTCGCCGTAGGGCACCTTCAGCCGATGTGGGACCGCTGCGCGGGCCGCCGCGGACATGTCGAGCCTGCGCTGCATCGTGCCGGGTAAATCGGCGATGCCGTCGAGGGTGAATTGCGCGTCGAGCGACGCCTTGTCGGGGTAATGACGCCAGAGCATCCGGCCAGTGTGGCAGCGCGTGACGCGAAGCGCGAGTCCCCGCGCGGCTCCATGCACCGAACGCTGCGCGACCACCCCGCGTGGACGTTGACGCGCCATGATCGTCGCCGCACCCTGCAGCCATGATCTCGCATCCCTCCCCCCCGACCCCCCTGCTCCTCTCTCATGTCGCGACAGCCATGGTCGATGCGCCGGCGGACGTCGTGTTCGACTTCCTTGCAGATCCGGTCGCGCTCGGCGACTGGTCGCTCGGTTGCATGCGGACGGAGGCCACAGGCGTGCCGGGCGTCTACACGGGCTGGTCCCTGTTCGACGGTTCGCAGGCGTGGTTCGAGATCGTCGCCGACGAGCGGCTGCTTCTCGTCGACTATCACGTCGGGTCGCTTGCCAAGCGCACGCCACGCATCAGCGCGCGCGTGGTTCGCGGATCGGTGTGCGGGCTGTCCGACGATCAGTGCTACGCGACTCTGACGGCGTGGCGACCGCAGGGCATGGCCTCGGAGCGGTGGTTGCGCCTGTGCAGCGCGCATGAAACGGAGATCTGGCTCATCAAGGAGCAGATCGAGGCGAAGCTCCGGCTAGCCTCCGGCTGACGCCCTGCCAGGCGCCCGTCAGCCGATCGGCAGCAACGCCTTCACGGTCTGGATCAGGAGCGGAGCGCGGCCGGAGCCGACGATCCAGCCGATCCAGACGGCGATCATGACGATGGCGACGGACGAGACGATGCCGATGCGCCTGTCGCGTGGCGCGACCGGTTCCGGCAGCGACACGGTTCGGCGGGTTCGGAAGTCTTCGCTCAGGGACGAAACGGTGCTGGGACGCATGACCCTATATCCTCAACTTTTAGTAGAATGCGCCTGGCGTCTTAAGGAAAGGCAACCGGATCAATTAAAATTTTAACTGATCGCTCGAATTCAGCGTCGCCATGCCAGGCTTCCCGATTTGATATTAAGGTTCGACGTTGAGCTTAATGCCGACCGCTCGATCGCTCTCTGGCGGCACGGCCTTGACGATCGAGCGCTTCTTTCCCATCTCTCGATAACTCGGCCGGGCCCCTCTGGCGGGCGCGTTAACCGGCGCCCCGCGATGTCGGTCGAGAGTCTGCCGACCGGTCCTGCGGAGCCCGCATCTTGGCTTTGTCATCAGACAGCCGATCCCATGGGCCGGGAGTCGGATCCTTCGATATCGGCGCCCTGGCGGAGTCCGGGGCGCCTCCTCGCTCGCGGCGGCGCGGCGTCATCGTGCGCAGCGTCATGGACCTCGCCGGTGAACTGCGTCAGGGGCGTATCACCAATGAGCGCGTGACCATGGGGCAGGCCTTCGACAGGCTGGGCCAGGAAGGCCTGGGCTTGGCGCTTCTCGTCCTCACCCTGCCGGCCCTGATCCCAATTCCGGGGCCCGTAGGCCTGACGTTCGGCACCCTCACCTTCTTCATCGGTCTGCAGGTCTTGCTAGGCGCGCAATCGCTTTGGCTGCCCGGCATCCTGAGGCGCCAGACGTTGCCGACGGCGGCGATGCGCCGCGTCATCGCGGCCTCGTTGCCCTGGCTAGTTCGGATCGAGCGACATCTCCAGGAAAGCCGTCTGCCCCGCCTCGCGGGACCTCAGGCCCGCGTCCTGCTTGCTACGCCCGTCATGGGCCTCGCCTTCATCATAGCGCTGCCCATTCCGTTCGGAAACATGGCCCCCGCCATAGCGCTCGTCGCATTTGCCGTCGGTTTCCTCGCCCGCGACGGACTGGCGATCCTGGCCGCAATCGTCCTGGCCGCGCTGGCCTTTGGGTGGACGGCCGTCCTCATCGCCACGGGCGCGAGCATCATCGACTGGATCGCCAGCCTGGTCGGTTGGTGAACGGCGTAGGTCGCGCCTGGAACAGTCCATCGCGCGGCGCTCTTCCGCGTCCGACGCTGTCTCCCAACCCCTTGCCGTTCCGGCAAAAAGCCCGTCAAATGACGCGCATGTGACACGCAGGGAGGGAGCCTGGTCATGAAGCGTTTCGTTACGGGGATTCTGGCGGCTGCCGCCATGATGGTAGGCGCCGTCGCGCATGCCGGAGAGATCACGGTCTACACGTCCTACGAGGAGGACGAAGTGAAGGCCTATCTGCAGGCCTTCAACAAGTCGCACCCGGACGTGAAGGTGAACGTCCTGCGCCTGTCAACGGGCGACCTCGGCGCCCGCATGCTGGCTGAGGCCTCCAATCCCAAGCACGACGTGATCTGGGGCTGGGCGGTGACCAACATGGTCGATCCGCGCATTCTCGAGCTGACCGAGGGCTATGCGCCGAAAGCGGTCGACAAGATGAACGCCCGCTTCCGCGATCCACAGAACCGCTGGGTCGCGACGACCGGGTACATGGCGGCCTTCTGCGTGAACACCGACGTGCTGGCCAAGAAGAACCTGCCCATGCCCACGAGCTGGAAGGATCTTCTCAATCCCAAGTACAAGGGCGAGATCGTCATGCCGAACCCCGCCTCGAGCGGCACCGGCTATCTTCAGGTCGTCGCCCTGCTTCAGGGCATGGGCGAGGATGCGGGCTGGAAGTACCTCAAGGAGCTCGACGGCAACATCAGCCAGTACATCAAGTCGGGCTCTCGCCCCTGCCGTATGGCCATTGCCGGCGAGGCTGCGATCGGCCTGTCCTACGAGTTCGTGGCGATCAAGGCGATTGCCGGCGGGGCGCCGATCAAGATGGTGATTCCGTCCGAGGGAGCCGGCTACGAGCTGGAGGCCAACGCCCTGATGAAGGCCTCCAAGAACAAGGTCGACGCCAAGACGTTCCTCGACTGGTCGATCACACCGGAAGCCGTGGCGGCCTACAATGCCTACAAGGGCATCGTGACGATCCCGGGCGGCAAGATCTCGGACGAGGCGATGAAGGCGGGCCTGCCGGCCGACGTCAGCACGGTCCTCTTCAAGATGGACTTCGATGCCTCCGCCAAGAATCGCGATGCCATTCTCGAGCGCTGGAAGAAGGATCTCGAGCGCTGAGGTTTCAGGCCGGGTCCCCCGCCGCCCACGCGGCGGGGGATCCGTTCGTGTTTCGCTTGAAGCACCTGCCGCCGCAATGCGTCCGCCGAATTTCAGCGGCTTTCGGCAGCGCGACCGTCGTCGATGGCGACGAATCGGCTGAGGCCGAGGGCCGGCCGGACCGTCTTCGCCACACTGTGTCCAGAGTGTCCCCTTGCACCTCTCCGTCCGTTCCGTCACCAAGCGCTTCGGCAGCGTTACGGCCCTCGACAGCGTCGATGTCGATGTTCGTGATGGCGAGTTCGTCTGTCTGCTCGGCCCCTCGGGTTGCGGCAAGACCACACTGCTGCGGATCGTGGCCGGCCTCGAGGATGCCAGCGGCGGAACTGTGACGCTGGACGGCGCGGATCTCACCCACACGCCGGCTCGACACCGCGGTTTCGGCATCGTCTTCCAGTCCTACTCGCTGTTCCCCAACCTCACGGCCGGCGAGAACATCGCCTACGGGCTCAGGCTCCGTCGCGTCGCTGCGGCCGAGTCCGCCGCCCGCGTTCGCACCCTCCTCGATACGGTCGGCCTGCCGGGCATCGAAGAGCGATTGCCCCACCAGCTGTCAGGCGGCCAGCAGCAACGCGTGGCGGTTGCGCGGGCCCTGGCCGTCGATCCCAAGCTGTTGTTGCTCGACGAGCCGCTCTCGGCACTCGATGCCAAGGTCCGCGTGTCGTTGCGCGACCAGATCCGCGCCCTGCAACGCCGCCTCGGACTGCCTACCCTCATGGTGACGCATGATCAGGAGGAGGCGCTCGCCATCTCCGACCGGGTCATCTGCATGAACCACGGCCGTATCGAGCAGGCGGATACGCCCGAGGGGCTCTACATGCGGCCCGCGACGCGCTTCGTCGCGGAGTTCGTCGGTCACATGAACTTCCTCACCCGCGAAGACCTGGGTCGGATCGGTCCGATTCGGCTGGCGGGCGGCGAGGCGTCCGGCACGACGGTCCTCGGTATCAGGCCCGAGCATGTTCGGCTCTCGCCGGATGAAGGATGCGGAAACGTGCTTTCGGCCAACGTGGTCAGCCGCCAGTTCCTCGGCGCCACGACGCGGCTGGATGTCGACGTCAACGGGTCGCGGATCGTCGTCGATGCGCCCGGTGTGGCCCCCCATGTCGAGGGCGACGCCGTGATTCTGGCCCTGCCGCCCGAGCGGATTCGCGAGTTCCCTGCATGACGTCCCGTTCGCTCCGGCTCGACGCGGACCGCGTCTTCATCGCCGCGATCGGCCTGGCGATCGTCGTGCTGCTGCTCGTCTTCGTGGCGTGGCCCATGCTCATCATCGTGGGCAAGAGCCTGACGACGAAAACCGGTTTCGGCCTCGACAATTACTGGCGCGTTTTTGGCGGACGGAAGTTTGCGACCGTCACCTGGAACAGCTTCGCCGTCTCGACCACGGTGACTGTCATCACTGTCGCGTTGGCGTTCGTCTATTCCTACGCGCTGACGCGCTCGGCGATGCCCTTCAAGGGAGCGTTCCGCTTTCTCGCGACGCTTCCGGTTTTCGCCCCCTCGCTGGTGCAAGGCATCGGGCTCATTTTTCTTTTTGGCCGCAACGGTCTGATCAACACGACGTTTGACCTCGAGATCAAGATCTACGGGTTCTGGGGCATCGTCATTGCTAACGTTCTGTATTCGCTGCCGCAGGCCGTGTTGCTGATCTCGACGGCGCTTGCCGTGGCGGATGCGCGGACGTACGAGGCCGCGACCGTGCTGGGCGCGGGGCCCGTCCGAAAGTTCTTCGACATCACGCTGCCGAGTGTGAAGTTCGGCCTCCTGGCCGCAGCCTTCCTCGTCTTCACCATCGCCCTGACCGACTTCGGCAACCCGATGGTGATCGGCGCCGACTACACGGTGCTCGCCAACGACATCTACAACCAGGTGTCCGGGCAGATGAACTTTCAACTCGGGTCTGTGGTGGCCATCGTGCTGCTCGCGCCGGCGCTGCTCGCCTTCCAGATCGAGCGTATCGCGAACAAGCGTCAGTTCGCGCTCGTTGCCGATCGGTCCGTCCCGCTCGCGCCGAAGAAGTCGCCGCTCTTCGATGCGTGCATGTTCGTCGCGGCAACGCTGATCGTTCTTCCGATCGTCGCCGTCATCGGCATGGTCGTTTATGCGAGCTTCGTGAAGGGCTGGCCCTACAATCTGACGCTGACGCTCGACAATTATCTCAACAACACGGCGCAGAACGGCTACGAGCCGCTCGTCAACAGTGTGCTGGTCTCGCTCATCGCAGCAGTCATCGGCGTCGTCACCACCATGGCGGCGGCGTTCGTGATCCGGCGCGACCAGGGCGTCGTCGGGCGCATGGTCAACGGCATCGGGCTGCTGCCGGCGGCCGTGCCCGGCATGGTGCTCGGCCTTGCGTACATCTTCGCCTTCAATAAGGCGACCGGCCCGTTTTCGCTCATCTACGACACGCTGCTGATGCTCGCGTTGTGCAACGTGTTCCACTACTTCTCGCAGGGGATGCTGACGGCCTCCACCAGCCTGCGGCAGATTTCGTCAAGTTTCGACGAGGCCTCCGCCTGCCTGGGTGGCCGCGTCGTCGATACGCTGCGGCTGGTCACGCTCCCGCTGGTCATGCCGACGCTGCTGGCGGTCGGGATCTTCTTCTTCATGCGCTCGATGGTGACGCTGTCGGGAATCATCTTCCTGGTGTCGCCGGGCACCAACCTCGCCGCGGTGACCGTGATGCTGCTGGACGACGCCGGCGCGACAACGCACGCAGCCGCCTACTCGACGCTGATCATGCTGGTCGTGATCGGATCGCTCGTGCTGTTGAACCTCGTGCTCAGGTTGCTGGGCAAGGATGCGCCGCGCGCCGCAATCTGACGTGCAGCCGGCCATGCGCGGTGACATGCGCGCCGGTCGCGCGGGATCGGGCGGCCCGCTGCGCGACGTCGCGCTGGCCGCGCAGATTGGCCCGCGACGGTCCTATTTTCCACCGGCTGCATGACAATCCTGCGACAACGCGTCATCAAACTGTTGTCGGACGACGCCAAACAGGCGCAAGATCGTCGCGGTCGGCCAACGCCACCGCTTCCGAAAAAGCGGGATCGGGCCCCCGGGGTTGAAGCTAAGTGTCACGAATAGACGTCGAATCTCTCGAGAAGCGCTTTGACGAGAAGGCCGTCGTTCACGACGTCTCCTTCTCGGTCCCGCACGGCGACCTGTGTGTGCTGCTGGGTCCGTCCGGCTGCGGCAAGTCGACCACGCTTCGGCTGATTGCCGGGCTCGAGGATCCCACCGGCGGTCAGATCTCGATCGGCGGGCAGGACGTGACGCATCTTCCCGCCAAGGACCGCCGCATTGCGATGGTTTTTCAATCCTATGCGCTTTTTCCTCACCTGAGCGTCGCCGACAACATCTTGTTCGGTCTGCAGGTCCGGAGGGTGGCGAAGGATGAACAGACCCGTCGGCTCGCCGGCGTAGCCGCGCTCACCGGCCTCACCGAGTATCTCGGCCGTAAACCCGGCCAGCTATCCGGCGGGCAACGCCAGCGTGTCGCGCTCGCCCGCGCCATCGTGAGCGAGCAGCCCGTCTGCCTCATGGACGAGCCGCTGTCGAACCTCGACGCCAAGCTGCGCAACGAGATGCGTCTGGAGATCCGCGCGTTGCAGCAGCGCCTCGCCATGACGATGATCTACGTCACCCACGACCAGATCGAGGCCATGACCATGGCCGACCGGATCATCCTGATGAATGATGGCGGGATCGAGCAGGCGGGCTCGCCGTCGGATCTCTACGAGCGCCCGGCGAGCCTGTTCGCCGCCCGCTTCATCGGCGCGCCTCCCATGAACATGTTCACCGCCGCCACGCGCGCGGGTCTGCCGGACGGGATCATCGTTGGCGTCCGGGCGGAACACGTTGCCATCGAGCCGGCGTTCGGGCGGCATGACGACCATGTCGTGGCCAGCATCGAGTATCTGGGCGCAGACGCCATTGTCGCGCTTCGCCCTCTGGCGGATCCGCAAGGCGAGCATGTCTTCGCCCGCGTTCCTGGCTCCCGCCGGCCGGACAGCGGCGAGCGCGTGACGCTGGCGTGGTTGCCACATGACGAACACCGCTTCGACGCCGCCACGGGGCTGCGGATCGAAGGCGGAACGATGACAATTGCCCCGAAATCCGTCCAGAAAGGCTGACGCGATGATCCACCTGAACCGCCGTACTGCACTTGGGGGCGCGCTGGCTGCGGCCCTCGCCCTCTCCACGGCCCCGGCATCGGCGCAGGACATGGAACTGCGCTTCTACTACCCGATCGCGGTGTCTGGCCCGATCACGAAGCTCATCGACGGGTACGCCGCCGAGTTCGAGAAACAGAACCCTGGCGTCAAGATCAAGCCGATCTATGCCGGCGACTACGTGCAGACGATCGGCAAGGCGCTTACCGCCATGAAGGGCGGCGACACGCCCGAAATGGCGATCCTGCTCGCCGCTGACATCATCACCCTCACCGACGAGAATGCGGTGCTGGCGATCGACGATCTCGCCAAGACCGCGGAAGACAAGGCCTGGCTTGCGAGTTTCTATCCCGGCTTCATGGAGAATGCGAAGCTCGGCGGCAAGACCTACGCCATTCCGTTCCAGCGCTCGACGCCGGTTCTCTACTGGAACAAGGACCTGTTCAAGGAAGCCGGTCTCGATCCCGAGAAGGGTCCTGCCACCTGGCAAGAGATGGCCGACTTCGCCAAGAAGCTGACCAAGAAAGATGCCGGCGGCAACGTCACGCAATGGGGCGTCCAGATCCCTACGGACGGGAATACGTCCTGGCTCTTCACCGGGCTGACGACGTCGAACGGCGCGCGCCTGTTCACGCCGGACGGGAAGAAGACCAACTTCGCCGACCCGAAGGTGGTGGAGGCGCTGCAGTATCTCATCGATCTCTCCAAGGCGCATGGCGTGCAGCCTCCGGGCCTGACGTCCTGGGGCACGACGCCCAAGGACTTCCTGGAGAAGAAGCTCGCCATGATGTGGACGACGACGGGCAATCTCACCAACATCAAGAACAATGCGAGCTTCCCGTTCGGCGTCGCCATGCTGCCGGCCAAGGTCAGCTTCGGCGCTCCAACGGGCGGCGGAAACTTCTACATCTTCAAGAACATTCCGCCGGCGAAGCAGGAGGCGGCCTTCAAGTTCGTGCGCTTCATGACGACGCCCGAGCGTGCCGCCGAGTGGTCCATTGCCACCGGCTACGTCGCCACCTCGCAGGCGGCCTATGACACGCCAGCCATGAAGACCTACCTCACCGGCTTCCCGCAGGCGGGTGTCGCGCGTGACCAGCTCAAGTTCGCGGTGCCGGAGATCACGGTGCACGAAGCGCAGCGCGTCATGAAGGTGTTCAACGATAACCTCCAGGCCGCGATCACCGGCGGCAAGACCGCCAAGGTCGCGATGGACGACGCCCAGCGCGAGGCCGAGCGCATCCTGCGCGACTACAAGTGAGCGAGCCGGGGCGGCTGACGCCGCCCCGCCATCGCCCGCCCTGCGATGACAGCACCCCCCACAGCCGACACGCATCGCCTGCCCCCGGCCCTGCCGCGATCCGGCGGAATTGCGGACGCGCGTCGGCGGCGCTGGTGGCAGACGGTGGAGGCCTGGCTGCTTCTGCTGCCCTCGGTCGTCCTGTTCGCCACCTTCACCCACGTCCCGGTGGTGGTGACGATTTACGACAGTCTTTTCTCGACGCCGCGCCCACGCCGGCCTTCGCGTTTCGTCGGGCTGCAGAACTACCAGGACCTCGCGGCCGACCCGTTGTTCTGGAAAGTGTTGTGGAACAACACGATCTACGCGCTGGCCACCATCCCGCTCTCCGTAGCGCTGGCGCTGTCCATGGCGCTCTTCGTCAATGGCAAGGTCGCCGGCCGAGGCTTTCTGCGGTTGGCCTACTTCACGCCGACAGTGCTGCCCATGATCGCCGTAGCGAACATCTGGCTGTTCTTCTACACGCCGGACTACGGCCTCCTCGACCAGATCCTCAAGCTGTTCGGCTTCGGCGCGACCAACTGGCTCGGCCAGCAGGAGACTGCGCTCGGCGCGATCATCGCCGTGACGGTGTGGAAGGAGGCGGGCTTCTTCATGATCTTCTACCTCGCCGCCCTGCAGCAGATCCCACCTGACCTGCGCGAGGCGGCGGCCATTGAAGGCGCGTCACGCTGGACGTTCTTCCGCCGTGTCACGTGGCCTTTGCTGGCGCCGGTCACCCTGTTCATCCTCGTCAACGCGATCATCAACGCCTTCCGCACCGTCGACCATATCTTCGTCATGACGCATGGCGGACCCGACAACGCCACGAATGTGCTCCTGCTGATGATCTACGATACCGGGTTCAAGTTCTGGGACCAGGGCGCCGCGACGGCGCTTACGGTGGTGCTGTTGGC
>JAIYAB010000176.1 GCA_027489275.1 Hyphomicrobiales bacterium | reverse complement strand
GCGGCCGGCTCTCGCCGTGCCCGGGGGCTCAAGGTGATTGCCCACTACCACAACCAGTACGACGCGCAGTGGCAGCGCGACGGCACGCTGGGCCTCGATGCGGCGTTGGCCGCCCGGTGCGACCGCGTCGTGGCGTGTTCCGGCGCGGTCGCAGACCACGTGCGCGAGCGCCTGGGCGTTCGGCCGGAGCAGTTGGTCGTCATCCCCAATGGAGTTGACGACGCACGCTTCTCGACGCCACTCCCGCAGACCGCGGCGCGCGCCGAGATGGGCCTTCCCGCCGGACGCCCGATTATCGGACTCGTCGGCCGGATCAGCGAGCAGAAGGGGCAGGAAGACCTCCTTCGGGCCGCGGCAGCGGTGCGCGCGGCGGTTCCCGACGTCCTGTTCGTCTTCGCCGGAGCGCCCGACGCGCCCGAGCGGCTCGTCGCGTTGCAAGAGCTGGTCGCGTCGCTCGGTCTCCACGAAGCCGTTCACTTCGCCGGTTTCGTGGCCGACATCCCGACGCTCTACGCAGCACTCGACGTGCTGGCAGCGCCCTCGCGGTGGGAGGGCTTCGGGCTCATGCTCGTCGAGGCGATGACGGTGGGCGTTCCGATCGTCGCCACGGCGGTGGGAGCCATCCCCGAAGTCGTCGGCGACGGGGGAGCCGCTCGCCTCGTGCCGCCGGGTGATTCCGACGCGCTGTCGGCGGCGCTGATCGACGTTCTCAAACATCCGGACCAGGCACGCTGCCTCGCCGAGGCGGGCCGGCGCCGCGCCGCGTCCTTCACCTGGAACCATTCGGCCGCGCGCCTCTCGCAACTCTACGCCGCGCTCTCGGACCGAGGGCCGGTCCCTTGAACGTCGACTGGACCTACGACACGCCTCCCGGGATTGCGGATTCTGCCGAGTTTCCGCAGAGGGATTTCCTCGGCGACACCGGCAGGATCGCGGCCGCTCTCCGCGACGTGGGTCTGCTTCCGCAAGTCTTGTCATCTCTCGCGCTGGCGAATGTCTGGTATGTTCCGGGTCGCTCGCTTTGCGCGATCTACGAGGGTCGCGACGGACCGCGGCCGGTGCTCGCCGCCGTTCACTTCGCGCGGTGGCCGGCCTCCGGCGTCGCGCCCGCAGGGCACGGCGGAACATGGGTCCCTGCTCTCGGCGCGGACGTCCTGTTGTTCCCACACGATGCCAATCTCCCCGATCTCGGCCGGCTGGTCGATCTCGATGTCCTGCCTCCGCTCGGCGATGCTCCGGCCGTCTCCTGGACCGTGTTGAGCTATCTGCCGGGAGCGCGCTGCACGGTCGCCTATGCGGAGGCCTCGCAGCGGATGATCGCCGTCGGAAAGATGCAGAAGGGCGCCCCGGCGACCTACCGGCAGATGCAACAGCTCTGGCTGTCTCCCGCCCGCGACTTCGCAATGGCCGAGCCGCTCGCGGTCGATCCTGCCCACGGCATCCGATGGGAGCGCTTCGTGCCCGGCGAACGGGTGGACCGGATCGCCGATGACGCGCGACGCTCGGCTGCGACGGAAGCTGCCATGACCGCGCTTGCGCGCCTTCATGGTCTGCCGCTCGACGGTCTGCCCCTGCGCAGCGCCCGCGTCGTCTTCGAGCGCGCCGCCCGAAAGGTGGCCAAGCGCGTTCGCGCCGCGCTGCCGACACTCGACGCCTCCACCGTCGCGCTGTGCGATGAACTGGTGGGGCGGCTGCCTTCGTTGGACGATCGCCCCGCCGTCACGCTGCACGGCGATTTCCATACCGCGAACGTCCTCTTCGACGGTCGGACTCCCGGCTTCATCGATCTCGACGAGCTCGCCCTCGGGGACCCGGCCTACGACCTCGCGCTTTTTGCCAGTCGTCTTCTTCTGGTCGGTCTCGTCAATCCGGACCGGGCCCGCCAGGCCGCCGGCCTGGCGCAGGATCTGCCGGCCCTCTACGAAAACGCCGGCGGCCATTCCATCCCCGACGATGTCTTCGCCTGGTATGTCGCCACTCTTCTCCTCGGCCGACAGGTGAAGACCTGCATCCGTCACTGCGTTCCCCGGCTCGACGGGCTGTGCGCGACGCTCCTGGCATGGGCGCACGAAACCGTGCGGGCGGGGCGGGTTGACGCGACGCTCTATTCGCCCGGTGCGTCCCCCGTTTAGCCCCAAGCGGGTCACGCCTCGGCAAGGGCCGCGGGGTCGATCTGGAAGAGGTCGCAATAGTAGCCGCGGCGCGCGACCAGTTCGGCATGCGTGCCCTGTTCGACGATCTTTCCGTGTCGCAGAACGACGATGACGTCCGCGTGGCGCACGGACTGGAGGTGGTGCGCGATGAGAATCGTCGTCTTGCCCTGCATCGTCGTGCGCAGGGCCGTTCGGATCTGGGCCTCGGACTCGGCGTCGATCGCCGATGTCGGCTCGTCCATCAGAAGGATATCGGGGCTCTTGATGAGCGCACGCGCCAGCGACAGGCGCTGCCTTTGTCCGCCCGACAGGCTCGCGCCGCTCTCGCCGACGATCTCGTCATAGCCTTCGGGCAATCGCGAGATGAAGTCGTGCGCGGAAACGGCACGAGCGGCCGCCTCGATCTCGGCATCGGTCGCGTCCGACTTACCGTAGGCGATGTTCTCCCGGATGCTCGCGCCGAACAGAAGGGCATCCTGCAACACGACGCCGATGCGCTGGCGATACGACTCCCGGTCGAGGGTGCGGATGTCGACCCCGTCGACCGTGACCATTCCCTCCGACGGGTCGTAAAGGCGGATGATCAGGTTGGCGAGCGTCGACTTTCCCGCGCCGGAAGCCCCCACCAGGGCAATGCAGCGGCCGGCCGGCAACTCCAACGAAAGGTTCTCGATCACCGGCCGTCCGGGCTCGTACCAGAAGGAGAGGTTCCGGAACGCAATGTCGCCTCGCAACGACCGGACGATCTTCGCACCGGGCGCGTCGGTCAGGTCGACCCGGGTATCGAGCAGTTCGCGGATGCGGTCGGCGCTGGCGCTCGCCTTGGAGAAGCGCGCGGACAGCCGGGCCATGATGCGGACGGGCTTGTACATGTCCACGATGTAGGAGGAGAAAACCAGAAGATCTCCCGGCGACATCCGCCCCCGAAGTACCTGGATGCCGCCGAAGAGCATGACAGTGGCAAGACCGAGGGCGCGCGCCACCTCCACGATGCGGGCAACGGACGCCTCCATGCGCGCCATGCGGATGCTCTCCTCCTTGGATAGGGAACTCTGCGTCTCGAAGCGCGTGCTTTCGTAGCGCTCGCGGCCGAAGGCCTGCACGAGGGAGACAGCCTTCAGAACTTCCATCAACCGCGACGTGAGGGCGCTCTCCCGGTAGCGCTGCTGCCGCGCCGACACGCGCATCCGCGCCAGGACGAGATAAAGCCCGCCGAACAACAGCGGGAACGAGACGATGACGATAAGCGCCAGCGTCGCGTCGATCAGCCACATCACCACGCACATGCCGATCACCGTGAGCGCGTGCGTGGCAAAGGCGAGGACGTACTCCGAGTAGACGTCCTTCAGCGTGTTGGTGTCGGCGACGATCTTGTTCATCAGCTCGCCGCTGCGCGAGCGGACATGAAAGGACAGGGACAGGCGTTGCAGGTGGTTGAAGAGGGCGTTGCGCAATCGGAACGTGACCTCGAAGCCGATCCGGGACGTCACGTAGATCTGCGCGTAGGCGAACGTCGCCGACAAAAGCGCCAGGACGACGATGGCAACCGAGAGAAGCCCCAGCGTGACGATGCTCCCGGGCTGCACCCAGGCCAGTAGGGTTGCCCATGATGCCGGCACGGGCTTGCCAAAGAGCACATGGTCGAAAATCAGCTTCAGGGGCCATGGCAGGGCCAGCGCCACGAGGGTCGTCCCCGCGACGCACACCAGCGCGACGGCAATCGAACCGCGCGCCTGCCACAGACAGCCGAGAACGATCTGGCGGAACGTCTGAGGCTGCGCCGTCATCGCTCGGTATCCCCGGCCGCAGCCACACGCGACGCCGATTGCAGGTTCGCCGGAGCCGCCGACGACTCCCGGCGACTGGCGCAATGTGCAGCTTGCGTCCGTGCAAGCGCCCGATTGCAAATTATCAAAATAGGCCCTCCAGCAGTGCATTCATCCACTTTGTCAGCGTCCTGTCAGCGTCGCGTCAGCGTCCTGTCAGCTTGGCGTCAGCGTCCCGTCAGTTCGCCTGTGACAGTTTCGTGTCGTCGGCCATCGAATGAATACTGAACATGGTCGCTGAGGGCGGATAACATGAATTACGCTCAAAATACAGAATCTATATTGATAAAATTCTGTGTGACTGGTCAGTCAGGACTGGGTCACATCAGGCGAATAGGCAATGTTGCAGCAGCGCTGGTGAGTGCACATCCGCACGCCCGGTGCGTGCTGCTCACGAATGCACCGGTCGCGGGGCTCGCGCAGCATGAACGCGGCCTCTTCGACAGCATCGTCGTCGTGACGAAGTCGCAGATGGCGGAGCGGCTTGCGGCCATGCCGCCCGGACCGGTCGTCGTGGACACCGCAGTCATCCCCCGTCTCGCGCTGCTGGCCGATCCG
Organism: Hyphomicrobiales bacterium; assembly: GCA_027489275.1. Classification (GTDB taxonomy): domain Bacteria; phylum Pseudomonadota; class Alphaproteobacteria; order Rhizobiales; family Beijerinckiaceae; genus Alsobacter. Next base: position 7,829 of record JAIYAB010000176.1, on the reverse strand, counting down.
GTCTGCCTCGTCCTGCGCGAGACCGTGGCCCATCGGCTGCCCGCCTTTCGTCTGGAGGCCGGCCGGACGTGGGACCTCGTCGTGGTGCCGTCGCCCCGCGGGCATTGGCGCCCCGACCCTGCGACCATCGGCGCGCGCCGGGTCGCGCACGTCAACTGGATCTACCGCGCGGCCGGATCGCCTGCGGGCGATCCCGTACTGCCTCCCCGCACCCGTCCGCGGGTGCTCGTCGCGACGGGCGGCGGCGGGACGGCCGAAACAGCGGCGGGGCTTCGCGCGGCGATCGACGACGTTCTGTCCCGTCTGCCCGCAGGACAGCAGCGGCACGAGGTCATCCAGGTGGCCGGCCCGCGGCTCGCCCCCGAGGGCTTCCTGCAGCACGCGGATGCCAGGATCGATGTCGGCGCCCGGCTCGACGAGGCCTTTGCCGAGGCGGACATGGTCGTTTCGACCGTGGGCTACAACTCGATCCTCGAACTGGCCGGCCATGACACGCCTGCGCTGCTGGTGCCGATCGATCGGACGTTCGACGATCAGGGCGCGCGGGCGGAGGCGTGGGGCCCGGTCCTCGGCCTCGCGCACCGGGCGGACGACGTCGCCCGCAGCAGCGCCTGGATCGCGGCGGTGCTCGCCGGTCGCCAACGGCGCGGTCGGGTCGATCTGGGCCCCAGCGGGGCCGGCGCGGCCGCCGAGCTGATTGTGGCTCTCGCTCGCACGCGCGCCGGATGGTCGTTCGACAAGCCAATGACGGATCGCGGCCGGCCGACACCGACGGCAGCCGCGCGCCGCGCCACCGCTCTCTTTACACAAGGCGTCGCGACGCCCTGCGCCCGCGACGGGCTCGTACCTGGTTCGATCACGATGCCCCGCCTCGGGGCCTCGACGCTTCGCGATCGCCTGCGGACCATGGGAGCCCCGTTCGCCACCGGTCCGTCGCTGGCCCGGGCCGTCCGCGATGCACTGCGCGGCGATCAGGCGGGATCACGACCGCTGGCGATGTTCCACGCAGTGGATGAAATGCCGATAGGCGTTGCCCGCTTCGACCCGCTCGCAAAGGTCCGCCCACGGCTGCATCCGCGCGGCGGCTTGGCGCGTCCTGCGTCGAGCCACCTGCGCAGGGCAGCGGCGCTGGCCGACAGGATCGAGGAGACCCTGCGGGGCGAGCTGGGCGACCACGGCACCAATGTCCTGCTGCACGGCGATCTGCACGCGGGCCAGATCCTGGCGGGAGCGGGAACGCCGATCATCGTGGATCTCGACGATCTCGCGCTCGGTGCGGCGGAAGCCGATATTGCGAACCTGGGCGCCCACCTCGTCACCAGCACGGACCTGTATGTCGGCTCGATCGCGCCGGGGTTTCTCGACGTCGTCGGCGTGCTGGCGGACCTCATGGACAGCGACCAGCTGTCGCCGACCCGGCTGGCCCTCTACGGCGCAGCGGCGTTGTTGCGCAGGGCACTGAAGATCGGAGAGCGCGACGGCGAAACCGATCGTTCGATCGCGATCATCGCCGCGTCTGAAATCCTCCTGCGACTGGCCATCTCGGCGGCCCGGTCCACCCCACCCGACGAAAGCGTTCGATCCCGCGCAACGTCCCCCGCATCCCTCAACCCGTGACGAGATCCATGTCCAACCAATCCATCGTGATGTACTCGCCGGACACCGTGGGTCTCGGCCATGTCCGCAGGAACTCGACGATCGCGACGCGAGTCGTCGAGCGGAACCCGGACTGCAGCGTGGTCCTGCTCGTGGGCAGCGCGGCGGGTCCCGTCTTCGCGCTGCCGCCCGGCGTGGACAGCATCAAGCTGCCCTCGGTCCAGAAGCTGAGCAGCGGCGACTGGTGCGCACGGAGCCTGGCGATCTCGAATCAGGTCACCCAGCGGATGAGGTCCGGGCTGATCCGCGAAACCATCGCGACGCTGCGCCCCGACGTGCTCCTCGTCGATCATCTGCCGACGGGAATCTGGGGTGAACTGCTGCCGGTGTTCGAGTTCATCCGGAGCCGTCGCCTGCCGACCCGTATCGTGCTCGGCCTGCGCGACATCCTGGATGACCCACAGCGCGTCTCGGACCGATGGAGCCGCGACGGGATCTACGACATCATCCGGCGTTACTACGACAGCGTCTTCGTCTACGGCGACCGCGCTGTTTTCGACTCCGCGGCCGCATATGGCCTGAACGAGGAGATCTGCAGCGACATCCGTTTCATGGGTTACGTCACCGGCGACGCGGCCGTCGCGCCTTCCCCGGCGGAACGGCTCCCGGCCCGGCGCGACGAGAAGTTCGTCGTGGTCACCGCGGGCGGCGGCTACGACGCATATCCCATGATGGCGGCGTCCCTCGAGGCCCTGGCCCTCGTTCCGCGGTCGCAGCGCATCCGCTCCGTCGCCATCGCCGGCCCCCTGATGCCGGACGAATACTTCGCGCGTCTCAAGCTGATCGCAGAGCCGTGCGGCGTCGAACTCGTTCGATTTTCCCCGAAGCTCAGGACGTTGCTGCAGCGAGCCGACCTCGTCGTCACGATGGGCGGCTACAACTCGATGCTGGAGATCACCGGGCTCGGCAAGGCGACGATCGTGATTCCGCGCTCCGGCCCCAGCATGGAGCAGACCGTCCGATCGCAGATGTTCGAGCAAATGGGCTTCTCGCGACACGTGCCGATCGATGCGGCCGCTCCGGAGTATCTCGCGCAGGCGATCGTGGCCGGCCTGGCAAAGCCGCCGCGTCCCATGGCGCGGCTGCGCCTGGATGGCGCTGGCAACGCCGCGGCAGCACTCGTCGAGCAGATGGCGGAGGCCGGTGGAAAGCGCCCTCAGGTCCGTGCCCAGCGCTCGAGGACTGTCGCGCCGCGCCGGGGGGAAAACTTTCATGCCCATCCATGACCGCGTTCCGCGGCGCTCCCGCCCGCTGCGCGTCGGGTACGTCCTCAAGCGTTTCCCGCGCCTGAGCCAGACTTTCGTTCTCGCGGAAATTCTCGAGCTGGAGCGCCGCGGCGTCGAGGTTCGCGTGGCGTCGCTCCTGCCGGCGCTCGACGACGCCGAGAAGGTCGCCGTGCATCGGCTGCGGGCGCGCGTCGACGTTCTCCCGGACGGCGCCGCGGACTGGCCCGCCGATCGCTGGCCTGACGGGCTGGTGGCCGGAAAGACGGCGGACGGCCGGGCGCGGATCGCGCATTGGTCATTGGCCCTCGCGGATCTCTGGGCGCACGAGCAGATCGATTGCCTCCATGCCCATTTCGGCTCGGACGCGACCACCGTCGCGCTGACGGCCGGGCACACGATGGGCCGGCCCGTGTCCTTCACGGCTCACGCCCGCGACATCTTCAAGCGCTATGCGTCCGAGCACGAAGACCTGACCGCCCGTCGGACAAAGATCGCGCTGGCCGATGCCGTGGTCACGGTGTCCGACTTCAACCGAACCTATCTCTCGGCCATCGCCGGACCGGGACAGGCCGGCAAGGTCGAGCGCATCTACAACGGCATCGATCTCGCGGCCATCGCGCCGGGGCCGGCGGCCCAACGCGAGCAGGGCCTGATCCTGGCCGTCGGCCGCCTTGTTGAGAAGAAGGGGTTCCGCGACCTGATCGCGGCGTGCGCGGCTCTTCGCTCGGCCGACATCGACTTTCGTTGCGAGATCGTGGGCGACGGTCCCCTGCGTGACAGCCTGGAACACCAGGCTCGCGCCTCCGGACTCGAAGGCGCCGTGTCTTTCGTCGGCGCCGTTCCCGCCGCCGAGGTTGCGAGCCGGATGCAGAGGGCGGCCGTGTTCGCGCTCCCCTGCGTCGTGGCGGCCGACGGCGATCGCGACGGGCTGCCGACGGTGCTTCTCGAAGCGCTGGCGAGCGGACTTCCTGCCGTGACCACGAATGTGGCGGGGACGCCGGAAATCATCACCGACGATGTCACCGGTCGTCTCGTGGAGCCATCCTCTTCCGGGCGTCTTGCCGAGGCTCTGGCCAGCATTCTGACCCGGCCGGCGCTTGCCGAACGATATGGCCGCGAAGGCCGCGCCAAGGCCGAGCGTGACTTCGACATCACCACCAATGTGGGTGCACTCCATGACCTCTTTGCCCGATACACCGAACGCTTCGATCGCCGAGCTTCGGCAACGCTTGCAGCGGAGTGAGCCGATGCCCGTTCCGAACCGGCGCAGGGGCCCCGCCACGGTCGTCGCGGCGGTGTCGCTCGCCCTCGCCGGCGGATGGTTCGTGTTCGCCCTTGCCGGCCAACGCCTCTCCGCCAGCCCGGCCTTGGCATCCGTCGCCGAGGCCAGCGGATCCTCGAGCTTCGAAACCGCATCGGTCACCCGCGGCGTCGTTCGCCGGCGCGTGCAGACGGCCGGGACGATCAAGCCCGTCGTCACGGCGCAGGTGGGTTCGCAACTCTCCGGTCAGGTCCGGGAAATCCGCGCCGACTTCAATTCAATGGTCCGTGTGGGGGACGTCCTAGCAGTGCTCGACGCCAAGACCTTCGCAGCCCGGATCGAGCAGGCGACGGCCGACCTCGATATCGCAAAGGCCGCGTTGACGAACCAGACCGCCAACCTCGACAAGGCGGTTGCGAACCTCCGGGTGTCCGAGCGGGCCAGCCAGCGCCTCAAGGATCTCAACGCCCGGGGGGTCGGGTCGGACGCGCAACTCGATGCGGCCCAACGGGATGTGGAAGTCGCGCGCGCCGAGATGATCGTTTCCAGGTCGCAGGTCGACGGCGCGCGCGCCAACGTCGTCCAGCGACAGGCCGTACTGGCGCAGATGTCGATCGACTTGGAACGAACCGAAATACGGGCGCCGATTGCCGGCATCGTCATCTCGCGCTCCGTGGAAATCGGTCAGACGGTGGCGGCCAGCCTTTCAGCGCCGGAACTGTTCAGGATTGCACAGGACCTGCGCCAGGTCCGCATCGATGCCCAGGTCAATGAAGCGGATATCGGCGGAGTGGCGGTCGGCAACCCGGCGACCTTCCGGGTCGATGCCCACCCCGGACGGACCTTCTCGGGGGCCGTCTCTCAGGTTCGCTTGGCGGCGACCGAGGAAAATAACGTCGTCACCTACACGGTCGTGATCGATGCGGATAACGCCGACCTGAAGCTCTACCCTGGCATGACGGCGACGGTCGAAATCGAGACCGCCCGGCGCGACAACGTGCACAGGTTGCCGGCCGAGGCCCTGCGCTACCGTCCCCGCACAGCGGCGCCGGCGGCCGCGGCCGGCGACAAATCCGAACGCCGCGAGGTGCAGCTCGAGCGCCTCGCCAAGAAGCTGGACCTGACGCCGCCCCAACTGGCGGCGGCCAAGGAACGCCTGGCTGTCCTCGAACAGACAAGGGCGAAAGCCTCGGCGGCCGAGGGAGGAGCCAAGGCGCCCCGCATCGGTTCGACCGAAAGGCTGACCATGGTCGTGGAGCCCCTGCTCGATGAGCGTCAGCGCACGCTGCTCTCCGCCTGGCGCGACGAACGCGAGGACACGAACGCGACCGCCGTGTGGGTCGTCGGAAGCGACGGGTATCCCGTCCGCCGTCCGATCCGGATCGGGCTCGTCGACGGCGCCTTCGCCGAACTGATCGGCGCCCCGATCGGCGAGGACGAGAGGGTGATCGTCAGGGCCAGGACGCGGACACAGAAGGATCGGCCATGAACGCCCACGTCCGCACGAACCGGGTCATCATCGAGGCGCGCAACCTGACGAAGTCCTACAGCGTCGGGGCGCACACCGTCGCCGCCCTGGGGGGCGTCACGCTCTCCATCGAAAGCGGCGAATTCGTCGCCATCATGGGCGCGTCCGGTTCGGGCAAGTCGACGCTGATGAACCTGATCGGCACGCTCGATCGCCCCTCCGGCGGCGAACTTCTCATCGGCGGTCAGGAGGTTTCGCGGCTCGGCGACGACGATCTCGCCGGCGTCCGAAATCGCCTCATCGGCTTCGTCTTCCAGCACTTCAATCTGCTGCCCCGGACATCCGCTCTGGAGCAGGTCACGCTGCCCCTGCGCTATCGGCGCGTCCGGGCGAAGGAGGCAGATGACAGGGCCCGCGCGCGGCTTGCCCAGGTCGGGCTCGCAGACCGCGCCGACCACCAACCGCAGCAATTGTCCGGCGGCCAGCAGCAGCGCGTCGCCATTGCGCGCGCCCTGGCCTGCGATCCGCTCCTCGTGCTGGCCGACGAGCCGACGGGCGCGCTGGATTCGCGAACCTCGTCGGAGATCATGGGGTTGCTCGTCGACCTCAACGCGCAAGGCGTGACGATCGTCCTCGTGACCCACGACGCCGAAGTGGCCGCCTACGCGAAGCGTCGCATCACGATGCGTGATGGTGCGATCGTCGAGGATCGCTTCGCGGCGCGCCGGCATCCGGAGACCAGCCATGCGGGCCACTGAGCTTTTCCTGATGGCCGTGACTGCCCTCCGCGCCAATCTTCTGCGCAGTCTCCTCACGACCCTCGGCATCATCATCGGAGTTGCCTCCGTCATCGTCATGGTGGCCGTGGGAGAGGGTGCGCGCAGCGAGGTCGAGCGACAGATCGCGAGCCTCGGAACGAACATCCTGCAGGTGCAGCCCGGATCGAGCCGGGTGCGGGGCCGATGGGCCGGCAGCGGCACGCGGCTGCCCTTCTCCGAGCAGGATCTCCAGGCCGTCCGGTCGGGCGTCCCGGCTGTCGCAGCCATCTCCGGCGTCCTCACGAACGTCGCGCCGATCGTCAACGGACCGACGAACTGGCTGAGCAGCATCGAGGGCGTGGGCGACGACTATCTGAACGTGCGGACATGGGACCTCGCCGGCGGGCGCTTTTTCGGGGCCGACGAGGAGGCCGCCGGGGCGCGCGTCGCCGTCATCGGCCAGACCGTGGCAAACCAGCTCTTCGGCGACACCGATCCGATCGGCGCCGACGTGCGGGTCATGAATGTCCCGTTCGAGATCATCGGCGTCCTGGAGCGCAAGGGCCAGTCCACCTCCGGAAAGGATCTCGACGACGTCGTGCTGGTTCCGTCGTCGACGGCGCGCTCGAAGATGGCGAAGCCCAACAAGAACGTGCCGCGGCAGATCGGGAACCTCGTCATCAAGGTCACCGAAGGGGAGTCTCTCGAAGACGCCAAGGCAGACATCGAGGATGTCCTGCGAAAGCGTCGACGCAGCCAGGCCAACGGCGAGGATGACTTCTTCGTGCGAGATCTCGCCGACTATACGCGCACACGGACTGCGACCCAGCAGACGCTGGGCCTGCTGCTCGGCGCGACCGCCCTGATCTCGCTTCTTGTCGGCGGCATAGGCATCATGAACATCATGCTCGTCTCCGTCTCCGAGAGAACGAAGGAGATCGGCCTGCGGATGGCGATCGGCGCGCGGCGGGGTGACATCCTGCGCCAGTTCCTGACGGAGTCCGTCGTTCTGTGCCTGATGGGTGGCCTCGTCGGCGTGATCGGCGGTGTCGGCGCCACCATCCTGTCGGCGAGTTTGGCGGGCTGGCCCGTGCTCATCAGCCCCACGATCGTCGCAACCGCTCTCGCCGCCGCCGCCGGAACCGGGCTGATCTTCGGCTTCCTGCCGGCCCGACGGGCCGCAAGCATGAGCCCCATCGAAGCGCTGCGCACGGATTGAGCGGCGTCCTCAGCGAGTTGGATGGATGCGTCTCGGTGGCAATGTCACGGAAACGCTGACGGCTGCTGGCAGCGAAGATAGTGTTGGGAATGACGACCATTTCTTACGCTCGACACCGGTTCCCGCCCAGCTACCGCGACGTCGAGGAGCTCCTGGCCGAACGCGGCCTGGATGTTTCGTACGAAACGGCGCGACGCGGGGCCTGAAGTTCGGGCTGCATTTCGCTCGCAACCTGCGCGCG
>JAIYAB010000470.1 GCA_027489275.1 Hyphomicrobiales bacterium | reverse complement strand
GGATGCGATGCCGGCCGCCAGGCAGGCTGCGTTCCAGGCCGCCGCCGATCAGGCGATCGAATGGAGCACCAAGGAGCACCTTTCGAAGGAGGCTGAACTCGTCGACTTCTTCAAGAAGCAGGGCCTCGACATCTACACCCCGGACGTGAAGGCGTTCCGCGAGTTCGCCCAGAAGAAGTATCTGGCATCCGACCTCGCCAAGAGCTGGCCTGCCGGGATGCTGGACAAGATCAACGCCATGTGACGCTCCGGCAGAGCAAGGCTGCGCATCCTTCCGCAGCCTTGCTCGCGTGCTGATCGCGACGGACCCCTCGCGGAGACCGCCCTTTGCCCCGCATTGCAAGATTGGGTGGTTGGCTCGCCGGCAAGGCTGAGAACATCGCAGCGGCGATGTTGCTTGCCATGTTCGCCGCATTTCTGCTGCAGATCGTTTTTCGTTACGTCTTCAACCTGCCGATCGGCTGGACGCACGAGATCAGCGTCATCCTCTGGTTATGGCTCGTGCTGTTCGGCGCGGCTTTCGTAGTCTCCGAGAGCGAAGAGATACGCCTCGACATCATCTACGGGTCGGCGAGCCGGCGGACCCGTCGGCTCATGACGATCGTCAGCGCCGCCGGGCTCATCCTTCTCTATGGCGTGTCGCTGCCGGCCGTCGTGGACTACGTCACCTTCATGAAGGTCCAGAAGACGGCTTACCTGGAGATACGCTTCGACTGGTTGTATTCGATCTACGTCGTCTTCGCGGTGGCCGCCATTGCCCGCTATCTTTGGATCGGCTGGCGGGCGCTGATCGGCCCGGAACCTGATGACGTGGATCCTACACGAGCGGCGTCCGGCGTATGAGCTTTGCCAGTCCCTTTTCCATTGCGCTCGTTGTCATGACGGGGCTGGCGTTGTTCGGCCTGCCGATCGGGCACGCCATGATCGCGGGTTCGGCCCTCTATCTGCTGCTCGCGGGCCAGGACATGGGGACGGTGGCCGAGCAGCTGCTGAACGGCCTGTACACCAACTACATCATCCTCTCCGTCCCGCTTTTCATCCTCGCGGCCGAGTTCATGAACGTCGGCAGCATGACCGATCGCCTCATGGCCTTCTGCAACGCGTTGGTCGGCCGGTTCCGCGGCGGCATGGCGTACGTCAACATACTGCAGAGCATCATCTTCGCGGGCATGTCCGGCTCGGCGATCGCGGACGCCGCCGGCACCGGCAAGATGATGCAGACCATGATGACCCGCGGCAACCGCTATCCGCCGGCCTATGCCGCCGCGCTGACGGCCGTGTCCTCGGTCATCGGACCGATCATTCCTCCCTCGATCCCGATGGTGCTCTACGCTCTGGTCTCCGACGCCTCGATCGGCTTCCTGTTCCTGGCCGGTGTCGTCCCGGGCCTGCTGATGGCCCTCGCGCAGATGATCATCGTTTATGTCGGAGCCAGGCGGAGAGCCTTCCCGGTCGAGGCGCCGGTCCCGCTGCGCGACCTGCCGCGGATCACCTGGAATGCCTTTCCGACCCTCATGATGCCTGTCGTTCTGCTCGGCGGGATCTACTCGGGCGTCATGACGCCGACAGAGGCCGCAGCGGTGGCAGCCGCCTACGCCCTGCTGATTTCGGCCGGCCTCTACCGCAGCGTCGGCTGGGCGGATTTCTACGGGGCGCTCGCCCGAAGCACCCGCTCAACCGCATCGATCGGCATGCTCATCGCTGGCGCCATCGTCTTCAACTATGTCGTCACGGTCGAGAACATCCCGGCCTCAGTGAAGGCCCTGCTGCAAGGCTGGGACCTGACGCCGACGATGTTCCTGCTGGTCGTCAACGTCGTTCTCCTGCTTCTGGGCTGCGTGCTGGAGGGGACGGCCATCCTGCTCATCGTCGTGCCTGTCTTCATCCCCACGGCACAGGCGCTGGGCGTCGACCTCGTGCACTTCGGCGTGGTGGTCGTCGTCAACATCATGATCGGGCTGGTGACGCCGCCTTACGGCCTCCTCCTCTTCATCATGTCGTTCATCTCCGGCCAATCGCTGCGCGCCATCGTGCGCGAGGTTGCTCCGTTCCTGTTCGCCATGATCGTCGCCCTGGCGGTCATCACCTTCATTCCGGCCACTGTCCTGTGGTTGCCGAGGCTCCTCGGCTACCAGGGATGAGGCTCGGCAGTGCGAGCGCCGCCCCATGACGCACCCCATCCACATTCTCAACGGGCCCAACCTCAACCGGCTGGGGCGGCGAGAGCCTGAAATCTACGGCACGACGACGCTGGCCGAGGTCGAGGCGATGTGCCGCGAGGCGGCCGGGGACGTTCCGGTCGTGTTCCGGCAAACGAACAGGGAGTACGAGCTGATCGAGTGGATCCACGAGGCCACCGACGAGGGGAGCGGCATCATCATCAACCCGGCCGCCTTCACCTTCACGTCGATGGCCATCATGGATGCCCTCAAGATGTGCCGGCATCCAATCATCGAGCTCCACATCTCGAACGTCCACAAACGGGAGCCGATGTACCATCGCTCGCTCGTCTCGCCCGTCGCGACCGCGGTCATCGCCGGCCTTGGCGCGCGCGGGTATCCGGTGGCGGTCGGCGCGATGCGGACCCTGATCGGTGCGAGCTGAATGATGGACCGTGCGGTGAAATCGCAGCCTTCCACGTCTCCCAGCGCGCGTTCCGCGCCGGGCCCGGCAGTGTTGGTGGGCCTCGTCGGCTCGGGCATCCAGGCGTCACGGACGCCCGCGATGCACGAGCGAGAAGGGGCTGAGCACGGGCTTCGATACATCTACAAGCTCATCGACCTCGACGTGCTGGGGCTGGATCCATCGGCTCTGCCTGAACTTCTCGTTGCCGCCGAGCGTTTCGGTTTTGCGGGCCTCAACATCACCCACCCCCTGAAGCAGACCGTCATCCCGCTCCTCCACGAAGTCGCGCCCGACGCGGCGGAGCTCGGCGCGGTCAATACCATCGTGCTGAAGGATGGCCGGCGTCTGGGATACAATACCGACTGGTCGGGCTTTGCCGAGAGCTATCGGCGCGAACTGGCCGACGTTCCGCGCGACCGGGTTGTGCAGTTCGGCGCGGGCGGCGCGGGCTCGGCCGTCGCCTACGCGCTCCTGACTCTCGGGGCAGGGGAGGTCGCCATCGTCGATACGGATCGGGCGCGCGCCGCGCGCCTGGCCGACGGGCTCGTCAGGCTTTTCGGACCCGGGCGCGTCATCGCAAATCCTGACGTCCGCGGCGCCGTCGACGCGGCCGACGGCATCGTCAACGCGACGCCGATCGGCATGTCCAAGTATCCGGGAATGCCGCTCCCGGCCGGCCTGCTGCGGCCGGGCCTGTGGGTGGCGGACATCGTCTATTTCCCGCTCGAAACCGAACTTCTGCGACAGGCCCGGGGCCTTGGCTGCCGGACATTGTCAGGGGGCGGCATGGCCGTCTTCCAGGCGGTGGGGGCCTTCAGGCTGTTCGCCGGCATCGAGCCGGACGCGGCGCGGATGCTGCGGCACTTCGCGTCGATGTGACAACCCGTCCTGCGGCAGGCGACGTGGCCGTCGACTGCGCGTTGTCCGTTCACGGCGCGGTGAATCGGCCCCAGGGGCGGTTACAGGGACGTGACCGGTCTTTCGTTCAGGCCGCAGCGGGCGTCGGGCCGCATCGTCAATGACCGTAGAACACTCTTGCACCCGTCGAGCCCTGCATGTCCCATCTACAGTCAGCCCAAAACAGCGCGCTCGCAGGCCCTCAATCGAAGACCTCGTCAGCCTGCGTCATCAAAGCCAAAGGGATGAAAAGGCGCCGACAAGCGCCAAGAAATCCCTGCGCTTCATTCGATGACGTCGTCCCTGCGGTTCATTCGATCACCTCATCGGCTTGTGCGAGCAACAGAGGCGGAATCACCACGCCGAGCGCCCTCGCGGTCTTGAGGTTCAGGACGAAATCAAACTTCGTGGGGCGCAGGACGGGCAGATCGTTCGTTCTGGCCCCCTTCAGGATCATGCCGGCATAGAGGCCGATCTGGCGGTAGGCGTCGGTCAGGCTCGCGCCATAGCTCGCGAGGCCACCCAGCGTAGCAAATCCGCGGACGATGCCGATCGTGGGTATGCGCCAGCGCAGAGCCAGCTCCGCAATCTCGGGCCGCTGCGCCAGGAACGTATCCTCGCCGATGAGCAGCGCCTCGGCGCGTTCCCGCGCCATCGCAGCGAATGCCGTATCGATTTCGCCCACTGTCGCCGCCTCCAGGGACAGCAACCGCGCCCCCTTTGCCCGAGCGACGGCGTCGACCTCGCTGATCCAGGGATTCGGAACGCTCGGATTGACGAGCAGCGCGAACAGCCGGGCTTGGGGAACCAGTTCGGACATCAGGTCGAGACGTCTCGCCATCAGTTCCGAACCGAGCAGGGCGACACCTGTGAGATTGCCGCCAGGACGGGCGAAACTGGCGACCAGACCATCGGCAACCGGATCAATGCCGACACCGAAGACAATCGGTGTCGTCGTTGTTGCAGCCTTGGCCGCGCGGGTCGCCGGTGGCGCCTGCGTGATGATCACGCCCACCTTCTGCGCAAGGAGGTCTGCGACCAGGCCTGGCAGGCGGTCATACACGCCTTCCGCCCCGCGGATATGGAGCACAAGGTTGTCGCCCTCGACGAAGCCTGCCTGGAGCAAGCCCTGTCGGATGCCCGTCAACTGCTCGACGGCGCTGGTACCCCGGGTAGAGGCTACAAATCCGACGACCGAGGTCGGTTTGGGTTGCGCGCGCGACGAAGAAGGAAAGGCAGCAAGTGCGGCTGCAGCTCCACCGACCGTGATGAAGTCCCTGCGCTTCATGGACCACCTTTTGCGTCGCTGCTCGGAGGGGACGCTTCTCAGACTACAGGTTCGCGAGGTGCCGGCACTTTGAATGGAAGACTGATCCAACAACAGTATCTGAACCGGAGCTCCGCCAGCCAGCACTAAGTGCTTGGCACGACATCGACATGGATCTCGTACGGATTATGGTCGGGACTGATGATGAACGGGCCGTCGAAAGCTCCTGTCGGACCGACTGTGAAGGTTGCCTGCCGCTCCTCGAGGGCGAGGCCCCGGAACTCCCCAGCCTAGGCGGCTTACGCAAACAAGAAGCGCGAGGCCAGGCGCAGCCCTCTGCTACGGGCTCAACACGGTCGCTCGGCCGCCGCGGTCATCGGGAGCGGCCATCCTGCCCGAACCACCGGACTTTC
>JAIYAB010000279.1 GCA_027489275.1 Hyphomicrobiales bacterium | reverse complement strand
GTGATGTCGCGCAGGTCGCGCATCAGCCCGTCGGCGAAGTCGCTCAGGCCGAGCTGGCGATCGCGGCGCAGGCGCTCGGAGACGAGGATCGCCTGGAGCCGCTCGAAGCAGCGTTCGAGATCGTCGTTGACGAGCACGTAGTCGTACTCACGCCAGCGCTCGAGTTCGCCCAGCGCCGTGCGCATCCGGCGCGCGATCATCTCGGGCGGATCCTCGGCGCGGCGCTCCAGGCGGCGCTTCATTTCCGGGATCGAGGGCGGCAGGATGAACACCGACACCACGTCGGCCGGCGCGTTGGCGCGGATCTGCTGCGCGCCCTGGTAGTCGATGTCGAAAAGAATGTCCTGACCGGACGCTAGCGCGCGGTCGATCTCGCGGCGCGGCGAGCCGTAGAAGTTGCCGTGGACCTCGGCCCACTCCAGCAGCTCGCCCCGGTCGCGCATCAGGACGAACGTGTCCGTGTCGATGAAGCGGTAGTGCACGCCCTCCACCTCGCTCGGCCGACGCGTCCGCGTGGTGACCGAAACAGACAGCGTGAGGCTCGGCTCCTTCTCGCGCAGCAGTCGCGTCAGCGTCGTCTTGCCGGCGCCCGATGGCGACGACAGGACCAGCATCAGGCCGCGGCGGCCGATCAGTTCGTTGGCGAGTTGCGCGGTCATGGGGGACGTCACTCCACGTTCTGGACCTGCTCGCGGAACTGCTCGACCTCGGTCTTCAGGTCGAGGCCGATGACGGTCAGCGACACGTCGTTGGCCTTCGCGCAGAGCGTGTTGGCCTCGCGCGAGAACTCCTGCGCCAGGAAATCGAGCCGGCGGCCGACGGGCCCGCCCTTGCCGAGCAGTTCGCGCGCCGCGCCCACATGGGCGCGCAGCCGGTCGATCTCCTCGCGGACGTCCGCCTTGGCGGCCATCAGCACCGCCTCCTGGTGCAGGCGGTTCGGGTCGAGGCCGCGCGAGGCGTCGATCAGGGCGGCGATCTGCTCGGCGAGCCGCGCCTTGATCGCCTCGGGCTTGCGCGCCGGGCAGGCGTCCGCTGCGTCGGCCAACGCCGCGATCGCGTCGATGCGCGCGCGCAGCAGCGCGTCGAGCGCCCGGCCCTCCTCGTGCCGTGTCTCGACCAGAGCGTCGATCGCCGCGCCGAGCCCGGCCATGGCGTCGTCGGCGAAGGCCTTCAGCGTCGCCTCGTCGTCGCCCGCCTCCACCACCTCGACGACGCCGCGGATGCCCAGCAGCGCGCCGAGCGACGGCGCGCGCAGTCCCATCGCCCCGTCATAGGGCGCGAGCGCCTCCACCAGGGCGTCGAGCATCGCCGTGTTCACCCGCGCAACGGGCGGCGCCCCTTCCCTGGTCGCACTGAGCGTTGCGAAGCAGGTGCCGCGCTGGATCGCCTTGCCGATGCGCTGGCGCGCCTCCTCGCCAAGCGCCTCCAGCGCCGGCGGCACCCGCATCCGGACGTCGAGCCCCTTGGCGTTGACGGTCTTCAGCTCCCAGGCCCAGCGCCACGCCCCGGACGTGCCGGTGACCCGGGCGAAACCGGTCATGCTTGCCAGCGCCATGCGATGCCCACTCCACCGACCAACGGGGTGGCACCATTAGAACATGCGGCCGGAAGTTGGAATTCGATTCCGGCCCAGCCCGAGCGTGAAATTCACAGCGTCGGGCGGAGACGAGCGGCGACGGCCTCGGCCGACCCGCCCGTCAGTTCGCCGGCGCCGCCGGTTGGGCCGGCTGCGCGGGTCTGGGCCTTTGCGCGGGCGGGTTCGCGGGCTGGTTCTGGGGCCGTGCGGCGGGCGGCGATGCCGTGCGCGCAGCCGGCGGCGCAGCTGCGCGGGGCGGCGCACCGGGCAGCGGGACGGTCGGACCGGCCAGTTCCGGTGGCACGGTCTTGGGATTGTTGAGGTCGAACGTCCTGTCGAGCAGCGGATCCTTCGGCGTCCCCGCCACCGCATCGAGATTACCCCGCGGCCCCGTCACCGGCGCGCCGGCCCTGCCCGGAAGCGCCGGGGTCGCGCCATTCGGCGACAGGGTCGGCGCGAGCGCCGGCGCATCGACGGCGGGCCCCTCGCCCGACGTGCGCGACGCCGCCGGCAGGTCGACGGGCGGCGCGGCGTCGCGCCGCTCGCCCTCGATCTGGCGCCAGCGCGCGACGTTGCGCAGATGCGCCTCGTATGTCTCCGCGAAGACATGACCGCCGGTTCCGTCGGCGACGAAGAACAGCTCGCGGGTCCGGGACGGGTTGGCCACCGCCTCCATCGCGGCGCGGCCGGGATTGCTGATGGGTCCCGGGGGGAGCGCCGGGATCACATAGGTGTTGTACGCGGTCGGCTGCTCGATCTCGCTGCGCAGGATGCCACGGCCCAACGTGCCCTTGCCGCCGACGAGCCCGTAGACGATGGTCGGGTCCGACTGCAGTTTCATGTTGCGGTTCAGGCGGTTGATGAACACGCCCGCGACGCGTGTGCGCTCGTCGGCCCGGCCCGTCTCCTTCTCGACGATGGAGGCGAGCACGACCAGTTCCTGAGGCGACTTCACCGGCACGTCCGCCGCGCGGCGCGCCCACACCTCGCGCAACACGCGCGCCTGCTCCTGCTGCATGCGATCGAGCAGCTGTGCCCGCGTCATGCCGCGGGAGAACTTGTAGGTGTCGGGCAGCAGCGTGCCTTCCTTCGGCACGTCGACGACGTCGCCAACCAGGATGTCGTTCTCGCGCAGGCGCTCCACGATCTGCTGGCTGGTCAACCCCTCCGGAACCGTCACGGCGTGCAGGACCGACTTGCCCTCCACGAGCGTGTCCATGACGTCGTTCAGGCTCGCGCCCTGCTTGAACTGGTACTCGCCGGCCTTGATCTGCGACGCCTTGCCAAGCGCGTGCAGGCCGACCACGAACAGGAACGGGTGCTCGATGACGCCTTCCCGCTGCAGCTGCTCGGCCACGTCGGTGGCCCCGCCCTTCACCGAGACGATCTTGTCCGTTCCCAGCGGCCCGCCCGACTGGAACTGCACCTTGCCGACGAACAGCGCCGCCCCTGCTAGGACGGCTAGGACCATCACGAAGGACAGGAAGCCGCTGACGAAATTGATGAACGGCCGGCGACGGCGCTCGACCGGCGGCGGAGGCGGCGCGGCAACAGGCTGGATCGCTTCGCTCGGAGAGCGCGGGACGATTCGGCCCATCAGCCCGCGAGCGGGGCGATCTGGATCCTTCGGAGAGCCGGGCTCGAGCTTCTGCGCCATGGTACCTGCTTGGATCGCGGGGAGAAGGCCGCTGTGCCCCAGCGTCCCGCCACCCCTACCTTGCCGTCTGGTTGCATGGATCGCAAACCACGCGGAACGGAAAACTTATACGCGATCCGCACCCTAGTGCCGAATGTGGCGAAAGAACGTGTCCGGCCCCGGCTTCAGTGCCGGCGGAAGACCACGGACGCGTTTGTGCCGCCGAAACCGAAGGAGTTGGAGAGCGCCACGTCGATCGGCCGGTAGCGCGGCGTATGGGGGACGAGGTCCACCGGCGTCTCGACCGACGGGTTGTCCAGGTTGAGCGTCGCCGGGGCCACGCCGTCGCGAATGGCCAGGATCGAGAAGATCGCCTCGATGGCGCCTGCGGCGCCGAGCAGGTGCCCCACCGACGACTTCGTCGACGACATCACGAGGTTGGCGGCTGCGTTGCCGACGAGCCGCTCCACGGCCCTCAGCTCGATTTCGTCGCCGAGCGGCGTCGATGTTCCATGGGCGTTTATGTAGTCGATGTCCGCGGCCGAGATTCCGGCGCGCTTCAGTGCCGCCGCCATGCAGCGATAGGCTCCGTCGCCGTCCTCGCTGGGCGAGGTGATGTGATATGCGTCGCCGGACATGCCGTAGCCGATGATCTCGGCATAGATGCGGGCGCCGCGTGCCTTGGCGTGCTCGAGGTCTTCCAGCACCACCACGCCGGACCCTTCGCCCATCACAAAGCCGTCCCGATCCTTGTCATAAGGACGCGAGGCCTTGGTCGGGCGATCGTTGAAGCCGGTGGACAGCGCGCGGCAGGCGGCAAAGCCGGCCAGCGACAGGCGGTTGATCGGCGATTCCGCGCCGCCGGCGACCATCACGTCGGCATCCCCCAACGCGATGATGCGGGCTGCGTCGCCGATGGCGTGCGCGCCGGTCGAGCAGGCGGTCACGACGGAATGGTTCGGACCCTTGAGCCCGTGCTCGATCGAGACGAAACCCGACACGAGGTTGATCAGGCGGCCGGGAATGAAGAATGGCGAAATGCGCCGTGGCCCCTTCTCTGCCAGGATCAGGGAGGCGTCG
>JAIYAB010000061.1 GCA_027489275.1 Hyphomicrobiales bacterium | reverse complement strand
GCACATAGTCCTTAGGCCGCTTGAAGCGGGCGATGTGGGCAAGGCACAGGGCGTCGAGCTCGGTCGCCGGGGCGTCGCCCACGACGTAGGCGACCACGACCTCGCCCCACTCCGGATCGGGCCGGCCAATCACCGACACCTCGCGCACGCCGGGATGGCGCAGCAGCACCTCCTCGACCTCGCGGGGATAGATGTTGGAGCCGCCGGAGATGATCACGTCCTTCGAGCGGTCCTTCAGCGTCAGGTAGCCGTGCGCGTCGAGCGCGCCGACGTCGCCGGTGTGCAGCCAGCCGCCGGCGAGCGTGCGGGCATTCGCCTCGTCGTTGCGCCAGTATCCCGGCATGACGGTGGGCCCGCGGCAGAGGATTTCTCCCGTCTCGCCGTCGGGCAGCGGCCGGTCGTCCTCGCCGGCGATGCGCAACTCGATGCAGCCGTATGGGCGGCCGGCGGTGCCGAGGCGGTGCAGCCAGAGCGGGTGCGCGCGGTCGGCGATCTCGTCCTTCGGCAGCATGGTGATGGTCATCGGGCTCTCGCCCTGGCCGTAGATCTGCGCGAAGCGCGGGCCGAAGCGGTCGATGGCCTTGACCGCGTCCTCGACATACATGGGCGCGCCGCCCCACACGATGGTGCGGATGCCGGCGGGATCGCACTCCGCCCGGGCGGAGACGAGGCGCTTCACCATGGTCGGCGCGGCGAACATCGAGACGCCGCGCCACGCGCCGAACAGGCCGAGCACCTCGTCGGCGTCGAAGCCGCCGCTCTCGGGCACGACATTGACGCCGTGGCGCAGCACCGTCGCCATGATGTAGAGGCCCGACCCGTGGCTCATCGGCGCGGCGTGGAGCAGCGCGTCGCCGGGGGAAACGGGATCGACCTCCAGGGCGTAGGCCTGCGACATGGCCGAGAGCACGCCATGCGTCAGTACCGCGCCCTTGGGGCGGCCGGTGGTGCCCGAGGTGTAGAACAGCCATGCCGGATCGTCGGGCGAGCGGTCGACAACGGGGACGGGATCGTGCTGCGTCAGGCGGCCCCACTCCGGCGAGGCGAGCACGAGCATCCCGCGCAGGCAGGCCGGCGCATGGGCGCCCACCGCGGCGGAGAGCTTGTCCGAGACGATGGCGAGCGCCGCCCCCGACTGCTCCAGGATCCAGCCGATCTCGGCCCCGTGCAGCTTGGCGTTGATCGGCACCGCGACGCAGCCGGCGTGCCAGATCGCGTACAGCGCCTTGACGTAGCGGACGTCGTTCTCGGCAATCACGGCGACCCTGTCGCCCGGCGACAGGCCATAGGCCGCGCGCAGGGCGCCGGCGCGGCGGGCGGTGAAGCCGGCCAGTTCGGCGAAATTTGCGGTAGCGCGCGCGCCGACAGCGAGCGCGGCGCGGTCCGGCGCGGCGCGGCCCGCGCGGTCCAGCCAGTGTGCGATGTTCATCGGCGCCTCCCCGCCCGCGGATCGGCGGCGATTGTAGCGCTCACACCGTGTTGAGCCAGTTCAGATGCACGGGGTAGCCCTCGCCGCCGAGCAGCGCCTGCACCTCGTAGAGCGGCAGCCCGACGACGTTGGGAAACGAGCCGACGAGCTTGATGACGAAGCTGCCGGCGCGGCCCTGGATGGCGTAGCCGCCGGCCTTGCCCCGCCATTCACCTGAAGCCAGGTAGGATTCGATGTCGGCGCGCGAGAGGTGCTTGAAGACGACCCGGCTCTCCACCAGCCGCTCGCGGATCGCGCCCTTCGGCGTGACGACGGCGAGGCCGGTGTAGACCCGATGCTGGCGGCCGGAAAGCAGGCGCAGGCAGGCCGCCGCCTCCTCGACGTGTTCGGGCTTGGGCAGGATGCGGCTGCCGCGCGCCACCACCGTGTCGGCGGCCACGATGAACGCGCCGGCCAGATCCTCGCGGGTCTTCAGGACCGACAGCGCCTTCTCGGCCTTCTCGCGGCCGAGCCGGCGGGCGAGCGCCTTGGGGCGTTCGTTCTTCTGCGGGCTTTCGTCCAGGTCGCAGGGCAGCAAGGCGTCGGGCTCGAGCCCGATCTGCTGCAACAGCGCGAGCCGGCGCGGCGAGGCGGACGCCAGCACGAGTTTGGGACGCCAGTCTTTCACCTCGGCGGGCAAGGGACCTCCGCGACTCACAGGACGAACAGCGCCGCCGCCGCGCGGATTCGACGCGGATCGGGCGGCCGGACGCTAGAGCATGCGCGGCGAAAGGGGAATCCGGTTTCGACCGAAAATGACCCTGCCCCAGGTTCGCAGGACGATGGCACGGCGGGTCGACGCCCGCTTCGGAAACCATGGCGCCAGTTTGGACATGCTATTTGTCAAGAATTTTTGACACTGCGGTCCAGACAGGGCCATAATCATCTGGCATCAGGCAGGCCCAGATCCTGCCGGCCCGTCGCACCGGCCCCAAAAGGGTCGCGTGGCGGCACCGGAGACGCTCCATGACCACGCCTTCCCTGCGTGTCGCAGAACTGTCCGTCCTCGCGATCGAGACCTCCTTCGCTGCCGCCATCACCATCGCGGCGCGCACGCCGATGCTCGTCAACGGCGCCCGATCCGCCCGCGAGCGCGACGAGGCCCGGCGCATGGTGGTCGAGAAGGTGGAGGCGGTGATCGAGAGCGTCGGCGCGGCGCAGGTCGCGACCATGATCATGTGGACGCGTCTGGCCTTCGGCGACATCCGCGGCCCGAACGCGCTGGCCATGGGCTTCGCCGACATCGCGGCGGCGGCCGCCCGGCCGGTGCGGGCGCGCGTCAAGGCGAACGCGACGCGCCTTCTCGGCGGCGGTTGACGCGGGCGCCGCACAGCGACGCCGCTGCGCGGGTCCGACCTATGGTGCGTCCGCCGGGGCCGGAGCCGACGCCGCCGCAAGCTGCGCCGCCTTCCGTGCCCGGTCCGCACGCTCCAGCGCCCTGAACTTCGACACGCCCCACGGGATGGCCGCGAGGTAGATCACCGTGATCGCCGCCAGCATTTCGAAGGTGTGGATCACCAGCACGGCGATCGCCAGCGCCCCCGCCAGCAGCAGCGGGACAACCCATTCGCGCGGGACGCGCGTGCCGAGCGTCTTGCCGGCATAGGTGGGGATGCGGCTCACCATCATGAGCGCGACCAGCAGCAGGTAGCCGGCCTCGACGACCGCGAAGCCCGGCGGCCGCTCGAAGCCGACGAGATGCAGGTAGACCGGCAGCAGCGCCGCCAGCGCGCCGGCCGGCGCCGGAATGCCGACGAAGAAATTCTTCTGCCACTCCGGCCGATGCGGATCGTCGATCATGACGTTGAAGCGCGCGAGACGCAGTGCGCAGGCCATGGCGAACAGCAGCGCCACCACCCAGCCGATGGTGCGGATGTCGTGCAGGCCGAAGGTATACAGGATGATCGCCGGCGCGACGCCGAAGCTCACGAAATCGGCCAGCGAATCGAGCTCCGCGCCGAAGCGGGACGTGCCCTTCAGCAGCCGGGCGAGGCGGCCGTCCAGCCCGTCCAGCACCGCTGCGATGAGGATGGCGTAGACGGCGCGGTCGAGCTTGTCAGGCCCCTCCATCGCCAACCGCATGGCGGTGAGGCCCGCGCACAGCGACAGGAGGGTGACGAGGTTGGGCAGCAGCACCCGCATCGGCACCGGCTTGAACCGGCGGCGGCGCGGTTCGTCGCCGGGCTCGAACGGCGGAAAGAGATCGGTCATCGCGCGTCCTTCGTGGCGGCGGAGCATAGGCGGGCGGCCTTCCCCCCACAAGTCGGGGGACTGGCCTGCGTCACGCCGGGATGCCCGCGTGCGATGACCTGATAGCATGACGCCGCGCCGCGGTGGCGCGCGTCGCGGAGAAGCGTCATGCGGGTGTGTGTCTACGGGGCCGGCGCGATCGGCGGGCATGTCGCGGCCCGGTTCGTCGCCGACGGCAAGGCCGAGGTCTCGGTCGTCGCGCGCGGCGCGCATCTCGCCGCCATCCGCGAGCACGGCATCGCGCTGGAGACGCGCGAGGGCACGATCGGCGGGAGGCCCGCCGCGGCGACGGACGACCCGTCGACCCTGCCGCCGCAGGACATCGTCTTCGTGACGCTGAAGGCGTCGTCCACGCCGGCGCACGCGGATCTCCTCGCCCGGCTGATAGCGCCGTCCGGCATCGCGGTGTTCATCGCCAATGGCATTCCCTGGTGGTGGCGGCACGGCCTGCCGAACCCGGGCCCGCTGATGCCAGTCGATCCCGACGGCGCGCTCTGGACCCGCTTCGGTTCCTCCAGGGCACTGGGCGGGGTCGTCTATTCCGGCAACGAGGTGGTGCGGCCGGGCGTCATCCTGCACCGCGGCAGCAATCGCTGGCCGCTCGGCGAGCCGGACGGGTCGCTGTCGGAACGGGCGCGCGCCGTGGCCGGCCTGATGGCCTCCGCCGGCATGGCGGCCGAGGCGGTGGCCGACATCCGCCACCAGGTTCTGCGCAAGCTGATGCGCAACGTCGCCGGCAATCCCATCAGCGCCCTGACCCGCCACAAGGACGGCCCGTCCGCGCCCGCCGACGGGCTGCTCGCGGTCGGCCGCGCGATGGTGCGCGAGGCGCTCGCGGTGGGCGCGGCGCAGGGCGTCGACCTGCGCTCCGAGATCGAGCCGGAGGCCATCATCGTGGCGGGAGAGGTGTCGTCCGGGCCGTCATCGACGCTCCAGGACGCGCTGGCGGAAAGGCCGCTCGAGGTGGAGCCGCTGCTGGGCCAGTTGCAGGCCTTCGGCCGCGAGACCGGCGTTCCGACGCCCACGATCGACATCGTAGCTGCGCTGATGCGCGGGCTCGACCTCGCGATCCGGCAGAAGCGCGGGGCCTGAGGGCCCGGTTCAGAGCGTGCGGAAGGCGCGAGCCGGATCGGCCGCTCTGGCGTCTGCGAGAACCGTCTCGCCGGCGATGGCCTTCTGCCCCTCGCCCACCAGCGGCTTGACGCCCTCGGGCAGGTAGACGTCGACGCGCGAGCCGAACCGGATGAGGCCAAAGCGCTCTCCCACGGCGAGGCTGTCGCCCTGCTTGACGAAGGGCACGATGCGCCGGGCGATCAGGCCGGCGATCTGCACGACGCCGTAGCGCGCTCCCCCCGCCGTCTCGATCACCATCCCGTTGCGCTCATTGTCGTCGCTCGCCTTGTGCAGCTCCGCATTGAGGAACAGACCGGGCCGGTACACGACGCTCGTGATCCGGCCCGCGACCGGGGCGCGGTTCACATGGCAGTCGAACACGTTCATGAAGATCGACACGCGCGTCAGCGGTGTGTCGGAGAGGCCGAGTTCGGCCGGCGGCACGCAGGACAGGATGGACGAGACCCGGCCGTCCGCGGGCGAGATCACCAGCCCCTCGCGCACGGGGACCGTGCGGGGCGGATCCCGGAAGAAGTACGCGCACCACGCCGTCAGGATCCAGCCGATCCAGCCGAGCGGATCCGCGATGTAGCCGAGGACCAGCGCGCCTGCCGCGAACCCGGCGACGAACGGCCAGCCCTCCCGGTGGATCGGCACGAACTGCTTGCGGATGGACTGGACGATCGACATCGGGCGCTCACTCTCCTGCGAGGCGCGAACTGGTGTCACGGGGGTGTGGATGGGTCAAGTCGGCGGAACTCTCGAGCGCCGCGGCCAACAAGCAGCGCACCGCGGCCTTGACCCCGGGGACGCGGCTGGCGACGCTCCGTCCGGGACCGGGGAGGATGTCATGGCCGATCGCCTGAAGGACAAGGTGGCGCTGGTGCTGGGCGCGGGATCGTCCGGGCCGGGATGGGGCAACGGCAAGGCGACGGCGGTGACCTTCGCCCGCGAGGGCGCGCGCGTCGCCTGCGCAGACATCAACGCCGCGGCCGCCGCGGAAACGGCGGCGCTCATCCGCGCCGAGGGCGGCCAGGCGATCGCGCTGACCGCCGACGTCTCGAAATCCGCCGACGTCGCGGCTGCGGTGGCGGAGACGCTCGCGGCCTTCGGCCGCATCGACGTGCTCGACAACAACGTCGGCATCGCGACGGTCGGCGGCGTGGTCGAGGTCACGGAGGAGGAGTGGGACCGCGTCTTCGCGATCAACCTCAAGAGCTGCTTCCTGGCGATGAAGCATGTGATCCCGGTGATGGAGCGCCAGGGCGGAGGCTCCATCATCAACATCTCGTCCATCGCCTCGATCCGCTGGACCGGCGTGCCCTATGCCACATACTACACGACGAAGGCGGCGATGAACCACCTGACCCGCACCACCGCCGTCCAGTACGCGCCGATGAAGATCCGCGTGAACGCGGTGCTGCCGGGATTGATGAAGACCCCCATGGTGGAGGTCTCAGCCGGCCTCGCCGCCGCCTACGCGGGTGGGGATGTCGAGGCGATGTGGAAGAAGCGCGACGCGCAGGTCCCCATGGGCCACATGGGCGACGCCTGGGACGTCGCCAACGCCGCCCTCTTCCTGGCCAGCGACGAGTCCCGCTACGTGACGGGGATCGAGCTTGTCGTCGACGGCGGGATCACGCTGAAGCTG